>JBMYXJ010000040.1:0-11108 GCA_049608285.1 Mycobacterium sp.
TGGCCGGCCTTACGGCCAACGATCCCGAACTGCAGGGTGAATTGCCCGAGGGCTCGGACACCTCAGTGGATGCGGTCATCGGGGTCTACGGACGCTACGACTGGGAGGACCGGTCGACGGTCGAGCGGGTCAGGTTTATCGACTTCCTCGAACGGGTGGTTGTCAGGCGCAAGATCGCCAAGCATCCTGACGTTTTCCGCAAGGCCTCCCCGATTGCCCGAGTGCACGCCGAGGCGCCACCGTTCCTGGTTCTGCACGGCACGGGCGATAACGTCATCCCGGTGGCTCAGGCGCGGAGCTTCGTCGAGCGCCTCCAAAGCGTGTCCCGCTCGGTGGTCGGTTATGTCGAACTGCCGGGTGCAGGTCATGGTTTCGATATGACGGACGGGGCTCGAACGGGCGCCGCCTCGACGGCAATCGGATTGTTCCTCAACCATATTCACCGAAACCGCAGCCTGATCGGCGCCAAGCACGTTATATAGGACGCCTCCGGGTGGGAGGTGTTTGCCATGAAGAGGCTCAGCGGATGGGACGCTGTACTTCTGTACAGCGAGACTCCGAGTGTGCACATGCACACGCTGAAGCTGGCGGTGATCAAACTCGACGAAGCCATTGGACAAGATGGCGGACCACCCTTCGGTATCGAGCAGCTGCGCACCGTCATCCAGAGCCGGCTCCACAAACTGGACCCGTTCGGCTACGAGTTGATCGATATCCCGTTCAAGTTCCACCATCCGATGTGGCGGGAGAACGCCGAGGTCGACTTGGAGTACCACGTTCGGTCCTATCGGGTCGACTCGCCCGGCGGCCGCCGCCAACTAGACGAAGCCATCGGCCGGATCGCGAGCACCCAGCTGGACCGCAGTCGCCCGCTCTGGGAGATGTACCTTCTCGAAGGGCTGGCCGATGGTCGCATCGCCGTGCTCGGCAAGATCCATCATGCCTTGGCCGACGGTGTCGCCTCGGCGAACCTGCTGGCTCGCGGCATGGATTTGCAAGACGGCACCAGGGCCGAAGGGGATTCCTATGTCGCTGACCCCGCACCGTCCAAAGGCAAGCTCGTGGCGTCGGCGTTCGCCGACCACCTCCGTCAGATCGCCAGGTTGCCATCTGTCTTGCGGTACACCGCGCAGGGCGTGCGCCGGGTGCGCAGTAGTTCCCGCAAGCTGTCTCCCGAATTGACGCGCCCGTTCACACCTCCGCCGTCATTCATGAACCACATGATCGATGCCAAGCGACGATTCGCCACCGCCACCCTGTCTCTGCAGGATGTCAAGCAGACCGGAAAACATCTCGGTGTCACGATCAACGACATGGTCTTATCCATATCGGCCGGTGCTCTGCGCAAGCTGCTCCTGCGCTATGACGGTCAGGCCGACCATCCGTTGCTGGCATCGGTTCCGATCAGCTTCGACTTCTCCGCGGACCGCATTTCCGGCAACTACTTCACTGGCGTGCTGGTCAGCCTGCCGGTAGAGCTCGAAGATCCCCTGGAGCGCGTGCGCGCAGCCCATGCGGGAGCCGCAGCCGGTAAAGAGAGCAACACCCTCGTCGGACCGGAGCTGGTAAGCAGATGGTCGGCCTATTTCCCGCCGGCGCCTATCGAGGCGATGTTCCGCTGGCTGTCGAACAAGGACGGCCAGAACAAGGTGATGAACATTCCGATCTCCAACGTGCCGGGACCGCGGGAACGTGCCCGGGTCGGTGGTGCACTGGTGACCGAGATCTACTCGGTCGGCCCGTTGACGATGGGCAGCGGTCTGAACATCACGGTCTGGAGCTACGTCGATCAGCTCAACATCTCGGTGCTGGCAGACGGCATGACGCTAGAGGATCCGCATGAACTGACCGATGCGATGGTCGAGGCCTTCATTGAGATCCGTGCCGCGGCGGGGCTTCCTGAAACTCTCACAGTTGTCCCGACCGCTATGGCGCCTTAGTACGAGTCGGCTCCTCACTGGAGGCGCCGCGCTTAGCCTGTATCCAGTAGAGGAACTCCTCGGCCGCCTGAGCGGTGTAGTGCGCCCGCGGCGAACCGTAGTAGAAGTCGAACGCGTGCTGAGCGTGCGGGATCTCGGCGTACACAACCGGCGATGTCGAGACCTCGCGCAGAGCCGCCGCGAACTGTCTACCTTCGCGGACCGGGATCATCGAATCGTCTTGTCCGTGAAGAACAAAGAACGGCGGCGCGTCCGCGCGCACCCGACAGATCGGCGATGCGTCGACATAGATTCGCCGATTTTCCGCGATCGGTTTCTTCACGACAAGCTTCTGCAGGAAGGCCAGAAACTCCTCGCGGCCGCGGCCTTGTGAGGAGACCCAGTCGTAGCGCCCATAGATCGGGACGGCAGCCACCACAGATGTGTCGGCGTCCTCAAAGCCGGGCTGGAACTGTGGATCGTCGGCACTCAGGGCTGCCAGCGAAGCTAGATGTCCGCCGGCCGAACCGCCGGTAATTGCCACGAAGTCTGGGTCACCACCGTATTCGGCGATGTGTTCTTTGACCCAGGCGAGCGCACGTTTGACATCCACCATGTGATCGGGCCAAGTATTGCGTGGGCTGACCCGATAGTCGATCGACACGCAGATCCACCCATGGTCGGCGAGATGGCTGAGCAACGGATAGGCCTGCGGTCGACGCATCCCGATCGCCCAGGCGCCGCCCGGAATCTGAAGTAGTACAGGCGCTCGCCCGTTTCGAGGTAAATCTGTATGGCGCCAGATATCGGCTCGGTTCACGCGGGGGTGCGGGCCGTACTGAACGGTGTCCGCCTTCTCGACATAGCGGCGCCGGACCAGGTCATGGGGCGGCCTGCCGACGACTCGGCGCCGGGCGGGCTTGGCCTTCTCCGCGATCAGCTGATAGTCGTCGCCGAGCGCTTCCCGCAAGGGGTCCTCGAAATAAGGCTGTGACAGCACGTTTCGGCGGTGGATCAGCCACAAAATGCTCCAGGCGAGCATGGTGAGCGCCAATGCGATCCGACCGCGCCGCCCTGTGAAGTCACCGCGAAAGCTGCGGCGCACCGCGTCCAGAATGGAGACCACCATGTACAGCGGCGACATCTCAGAGGTCGGCCACGCGAAAGCGAACACCGGAAGCGTGGGATAGCCCTCGCGGGCGAGCGGGCGCGCACCGTTGGCGGCGTTCGCCAACTCGGCGAGGGCGCGCAGCAAGGGCCTTGGCTTAACCATCGGGTGGCTTACCCTTGCCAGCCCCTTTCCGTGGCGTAGCAGCCTTGCGTTTCCGCTGGGTAGCTGCTTGGCCTTTCTTCGCGGTACCGGCTTGGGGTTTCTTGGGCGTAGTTGCCGGACTCTTTTTGGTCGTACCCGTTGAGGGTTTCTTGGGTGTGGCTGCCTTGGGTTTCTTTGGTGTAGCTACCCGGTCCCGCAGCTCCTTCCGGGAGATCTTGCCCGTGATGCTCCTGGGGAGTTCCTCCAGGACGGTGATGGCCCGCGGCACCTTGTAATTGGCCAGGTTGTCCCGGACGTGCTGCTTCAGCGTCTTTGATGTGGCTTTGGCACCGGGAGCAAGCACCACGAACGCCTCGAGACGCTGGCCGAACTCCTCGTCGTCGACTCCGAGCACGCTGGCCTCGGCAACGTCGGGGTGGGTGGCCAGCGTTTTCTCTACCTCGATTGGGTAAATGTTCTCTCCGCCGGAGACGATCATCTCGTCGTCGCGGCCGACGACAAACAGCCTTCCCGCGTCGTCGAGATAACCGAGGTCGCCTGACGACATGAAGCCTTCGTGGAAGTCCTTGGTTTTCCCGGAGGTGTAGCCGTCGAACTGGGTGGAGTTGTGGACGTAGATACTGCCCACCTCACCGGTAGGAACTTCTTTCAGCTCTGCGTCCAGGATAAGGATCTTGGTGCCGCCGGCGGGATTTCCTGCAGTGTCGGGTGCGGCACGAAGGTCACGCGGCGTGGCGGTGGCGATCATCCCGGCCTCGGTGGCGTTGTAGTTGTTGTAGATGACATCGCCGAATCGGTCCATGAAGTCGATGACGACGTCTGGGCGCATGCGCGAACCGGATGCCGTTGCGAAGCGCAGCGAGCGGCCGCTGTACTTATCGAGGACCTCCTCGGGAAGGTCCATGATGCGGTCGAACATCACCGGTACGACGACCAGCCCATGGGCGCGGTGCCGATCGATGAGGTCGAGGGTGGCTTCGGGATCGAACTTGCGACGCGTGATGATCGTGCATGCCATGGATGCCGCGAAGGCGAGTTGAGAGTACCCCCAGGCGTGGAACATCGGCGCGACGATGACAACAGATTGTTCTGTACGCCAAGGAGTCCGGTCGAGGATTGCTTTGAGCACGCTTGGGTCGCCGCCGGAATGTTTGGCGCCCTTCGGTGTTCCAGTGGTGCCGGACGTCAGTAGGATCACGTTGCTTTTCGCGTCGGAGCGCTCCGGCTCCTGCCCCTCGTGTTCGGTGATCATCTGCTCGACGGTCGGGGATGTCTCCGGGTTTTCGGTCCACGCGACGATGCGGGTGGTGGCGGGACTGTCGGCCAGGGCGCGGTCGACCGTTGCGCTGAATTCTTCGTCGTAGATCACCGCTACCGACTTTCCTTCACCCTCCCGGTGCACGACTTCGGCGAGGGCGGGACCGGCAAAGGAGGTGTTCAGCAGCAGCACGTCTGCGCCGATTCGGTTGGCGGCGATCAAGGCGTCGACGAATCCGCGATGATTGCGGGCCATCAGGGCGATGACGTCCGGCTGGCCGCCGGGCAGCGCCTGCAGTGCGGTGGCCAGCGCATCGGCTCGCCGGTCGATCTGTCGCCAGGTCAGGATCCCCAGTTCGTCGACGAGGCCGGCCCGGTCCGGGCAGCGCTGTGCGGATGCGGCGAATCCGGAGGTGATCGCCATGTTCTCGCGCTGCATCACTGTGGCGATGCGCACGTACTTGTCGGGACGCATCGGCGCCAGGACACCTGTGCGGACCATCGAAGACAGTAGGCCCAGGGTATGGGTGAGGGGGTCGGTGATCGCCATTGATTCAGCCCGTCTCAGCCCAGCACCGGAAGGCGACGTTCTTTGGCCAACTCGTCGAGGGCCCTCTGCATCACCCGGCGGACGTGTGAGTCGACCTCGTCGATGTCAGGATCCTCGCCGAACTCCTCGATGATGTCGATAGGCGGCAACGCCTTCATGGTGATCTTGGCCGGTAGCGGCACATTTACCGGAAGGACTACCGAAAGACCGAACGGGAATCCGAACGACACCGGGAGGATCTTTGCGCGGAATAGCCGGGCGATGGGGCCCAGCGCTTTGGCCACATCGGTTCCGCGGGTGAGGAACAGTTGGCTTTCCTGGCCGCCGATCCCGACAGTCGGCACGATAGGAACGCCCGAGTTGAGGGCCGCCCGCACATAGCCGGTACGGCCGTCGAAGTCGATCGTGTTTGCGCTCAGCGACGGCCGGTAGACGTCGTAGTCTCCGCCGGGGAACACGACGACGACGCCGCCCGAGCGCAGTGCCTCGTCGGCATTCTTGTGGTTGGCGGGAATGAATCCGGCCTTCTTGAAGAACGTTCCCGTGGGACCGATCATCAACATGTCGTGGCTCAAGGTGTAAACGGGCCGGTCGAAGCCGAACTTCTCGTAGAAGCCGCTTGCGAACACGGGAACGTCCATCGCGAACAAGCCGCCGGAGTGGTTGGCCACCACTAAGGCGCCCCCCTCGGGGAATGTATCCAGACCGCGCACCTCGGCCCGGTGATAACCCTTGAGGAACGGTTTGAGAAGGGCCATCACGCGCTCGGTGAGCACCGGATCCCACTTGGTGACCTCGGATGGGTCGATGTCTGGCGAGCTCACGGTGACCCCCTCGGCGTCGAAGTGCGACGTGTTCTGTTTGCGGTGATCTTACCCAGCAAGGACTGCCGGTAAGTGGGCTATCGCAAGCATCGCTGTGCCCGACCGAACAATTCATCACCCGCGGCCACCCGTCAAGGTCAAAGACAGAATCGAGCCCGGACCGTCACCATGGATCTTGGCCGCCCTTGGGAACAAGACATTGCGACGGGCGGTGCACCGGCGGCCGAAGGGGTATGGTCCGCGTCAGCGGTTCTGGAGGCTGGTTACGTTGAGCCACACCGCTTTTGGGGGTGAGTCAGCGATGTGCGTCAGCCGTGTGAGTCAGTCATTTGAGTCAGCCATGGCGGGGTCAACGCAGGGTGAGGAATCCGTACTTTCTACCGACCGTGCGCCGGGCGGGGACCGAACTCAAGACAGCTGCTGGTAGCTGTAGCGCCACTCCACATGTGTGTCGTCGTCGGGGACGGGGCTGTGTCCATGCAAGTACACGAACGAGACTTGTTGATCAGCAGACACGCGTTGCCGGGCCTTTCGCTCGGCGGCATCCCGTGCGTCGCTTGCAGACGTTCCAGCCGGCAGGACCAGAGTGTCGTGGTGTACCTGGTGAGCCCTTCCATCGAATTCATGCTGACGAAGTTGGGTCCGTCGAGGCCCGGACAGAGTCAAACCAGCAATGTCTCCCGGGGTCGCCGGAGGATCGGAATAACCCATAGCCATTCCCTCCAGAATGCACTTAAGGCTGATTATGCAGACAGCCAGCCGCCAATGGGCACGTTCACCCAAATCTGACCTAGATCGAGACCCCCACGCAGCTCGGCCGGCACAGGAGATGCGCAGCGGCCACGCTGAAAAGGCTGATCCGGCCGATGAACGCGAGTTGGGCCGTAGGCTGTCGGCGAGCTCAGAAAACAGTGATAATTCGAGATGGCGGAAGGCGCAGTATGGGCCACTACAGGAGTAACGTTCGCGACCTTGAGTTCAACCTGTTCGAGATACTGGCACTGGAGAAAGTATTCGCCTCAAGCGCGTTCGGGGAACTCGATAGCGAGTCGGTGCGACACATGCTCGAAGAGGCCTCCAAGTTGGCCGAGGGCCCATTGGCGGAAGCCTTCGCCGACACCGACCGCGACCCACCGCGATTCGACCCCGCAACCCACACCGTGAGCATCCCTGACCCCTTCAAGAAGGCGCTCAGGGCCTGGCGCGACGGGGACTGGTTTCGTGTCGGGATGACAGAGGACATCGGCGGAGTGCCCGCACCCTCGATGGTGGAGTGGGCGATCACCGAGTTCGCGCTGGGTGCTCAGCCCGCGGCGTTCATGTATCTGGCGGGCCCGAAGATGGCGGACACCGTGTACGCCATCGGCAACGAGCAGCAGCGGCACTGGGCATCGTTGATGATCGAGCGCAGCTGGGGCGCGACGATGGTTCTTACCGAACCCGATGCGGGCTCTGACGTAGGGGCAGGCCGTACCAAGGCAATCCAGCAGCCTGACGGCACCTGGCATCTTGACGGTGTCAAGCGCTTCATCACCAACGGCGACACCGACGACCTGTTCGAAAACATCATGCATGTGGTGCTGGCCAGGCCGGAGGGTGCGGGGCCGGGCACCAAGGGCCTTAGCTTGTTCCTGGTGCCGAAGTTCCACTTCGATTCAGAGACTGGCGTTCCTGGCGAACGCAACGGAGTCTTTGTCACCGGCCTCGAGCACAAGATGGGGTTGAAGGCTTCCGCGACATGCGAGTTGACCTTCGGCCAGCATGGCATCCCGGCGGTCGGGTGGCTGGTCAACGACACTCACAATGGCATCGCCCAGATGTTCAAGGTCATCGAATATGCGCGAATGATGGTGGGCACCAAGGCAATCGCCACACTATCTACCGGATACCTTAACGCGCTGGACTATGCGAAGAGCCGGATTCAAGGCGCGGACATGACGAAGATGGCGGACAAGACGGCACCACGCGTTCCGATCATCGCGCACCCGGACGTACGTCGGGCGCTGCTCACCCAGAAGGCCTACGCCGAGGGGCTGCGCGCACTTTATCTCTACACCGCGGCGCATCAGGACGAGGTCGTCGCCGAGATCGTGTCCGGGGCAGACGCGTCGATGGCGAACCGCATCAACGACATGCTGCTGCCGATTGTCAAGGGAGTGGGCTCCGAGCGTGCCTATCAATGCCTGACGGAGTCACTGCAGACTTTCGGCGGATCGGGGTTCCTACAGGACTACCCGATCGAACAGTACATCCGCGACGCCAAAATCGACTCGCTCTACGAAGGCACGACTGCGATCCAGGCGCAGGACTTCTTCTTCCGCAAGATTGCCAGGGACCAGGGTGGGGCACTCACCCATGTGGTGACCCAACTGCGCCAATTCCTAGACGACGGCTCGGCCCGGCCGGAACTCGCCGAAGAGCGCACGCTGCTGGCCACCGCCGTCGACGACGTGCAGGACATGGTCGCCGCGATGACCAAGTTCCTGCTCGGCTCGCAGGAGAACTCGAGTGAGCTGTATCGACTCGGTCTGGCATCGGTCTCGTTCCTGCTCGCCGTCGGGGACCTGTTCATCGGCTGGCTGCTGCTGCAGCAGGCCGAAGTCGCTCTGGCCGCATTGGACGGCAATGTCAGCGAGCATGACCGAAATTTCTACGCCGGAAAGGTCGCGACCGCGAAGTTCTTCGCCAAAAATATCCTGCCTGGGCTGACCGCGCAGAGCGCGGTCATACAGGCTGTTGACCTCACCGCCATGGAATTGTCCGAAGACGGGTTCTAAAGGAGTGGGCGGCCTCAGGTAGCCGGGGTGTAGCCGAACGGCAGCAGGATGCTTTTCGGTTCGCAGTACGCTTCGATACCTTCTGGGCCGTTCTCGCGGCCAATGCCCGAGTTCTTGAATCCGCCGAACGGGCAGCCGGGATCGAACGCGTACATGTTGACCGCGAAAGTGCCGGTGCGGATCCTGCGTGCGATCTGCACCGCTTTGTCGTTGTCGGTGGTGTAGACGCTGCCGGCCAGACCGTACACCGAGTCGTTGGCGATACGCACGGCGTCGTCTTCGTCCTCGTAGGGGATCACCACAAGCACAGGTCCGAAGATCTCCTCCTGGGCGATGGTCATCGAATTGTCAACGTCGGCGAACACCGTCGGTTGGACGAACCAGCCACCGTCGAGCCCGTCGGGGCGGCCACCGCCGGTGACAATGCGCGCGCCTTCATCGACGCCCTTCTTGATGTAGCCCTCGACGCGCTCACGCTGCCTCTCACTGATCAGCGGGCCGATCATGGCAGCGGGGTCGTCGGGCAGGCCGATCGGCATGTTTTGGGCAGCTCCCGCAAGTTTTTCTACGACCTCGTCATAGCGCGACCGCGGTGCCAGAATGCGAGTCTGCCCTACGCAGGCCTGCCCGCTGTTCATCAGACCGGAAAAAACGAGCATCGGCAGGGTTGAATCCAGGTCGGCGTCTTGAAGAATGATGGCTGCCGACTTGCCACCCAGCTCCAGCGTGCACGGCTTGAGCTTCTCGGCGGCCAGCTTGCCGATCTCCTTGCCGACCAGCGAGCTGCCGGTGAAGGTGAACTTGTCCACTTCGGCGTTGGCGGTCAGTGCGCGCCCAGTTTCGGGACCGCCGGGCACGATCGATAGCACGCCCTCTGGCAGCCCCGCCTCGACGAACATCTCCGCCATCGCGAAGACCGACAGCGGGGTCTCGGCGGCAGGCTTGAGTACCGCGGTGCAGCCGGCAAGCAGTGCCGGCCCAAGCTTGTTGGCGGCCAGAAAGAATGGCACATTCCATGCCGTGACGGCGCCAACTACCCCAATCGGCTCCTTGACCACCAAAGTTTGGCCGTAGATCCCATCACGGATCTCCTGCCAGGCGAACTTGTCCGCGGCGCCGGCGAAATAGTTGAAGGACGACACCGAGGCCCCGTATTGCATCGTGTCCACGATCGTCGGTGGCTGGCCGGTTTCGGCGGCAAGTAGCAGCTTCAACTCCTCGGCGCGTTCTTCCATGATCTTCACCGCTCGGCCGAGGATCTCCGCCCGCTCTGTAGGGGCCATCTGTGGCCACGGCCCCTCGTCGAATGCTTTACGGGCGGCCGCGCACGCGGCATCGACATCGGCGGCTGAGGCCAGCGGAACCTGCCCGACCAGCTCACCGGTAGCCGGGGAGTACACCTCGATCACATCGGAGGTGGCTGGCTCGACCCACTTGCCGCCGATGAACAGTTTGTCCCACCGCGACTTGGCGGGGGCTGTCTTGACTGCCGTGCTCTGTGTCATGAGCGCCACACTACCGACCGCGCGGAAAAACGAGAACCTGTTGCAATCAGATGGTCAATCAGGGCTCGATGGTCCGAAATGGACGTAGCACCAGCACCAGATTGCTCACAGTGAACTCCCTGAAGACCGGCACTCGCGTGAGACTCCAGGCCCATCGAGGGTGGTAGCGGGGAAACGCGGCAATCAGCGTGCCGGAACGAGCGGCCCATTTCAGGCCCTCGGCCGCAGACACCGCGAACAACGACGAACCGTAGTCATTCTTGGCCCTATGTCCGTGTTTGCGTGCGTACCGGTCGGCCGCCCAGCGGCCACCGAGGTAGTGCGTCAGCCCCATCTCGTGGCCCCCGAATGGTCCTAGCCACACTGTGTAGGACAGCACCGCCAGTCCACCTGGTCGGGTGACCCGCAGCATCTCCTCGCCCATGCGCCACGGCTCAGGGACGTGCTCGGCGACATTGGACGACAGGCAGATGTCCACACTGGCATCGGCGAAGGGCAACGCCATGCCCGACGCCCGGACGAAGACGCCCGCGCGTCGGTGGAGACGGGGGGCTGCCGCGTGCATCTCGCGAGGATCGGGCTCGACGCCGATATAACGGAAGCCGGCGTCGGTGAATGCTGACGCAAAGTAGCCCGGCCCGCCCCCGACGTCGAGCAGCGTCAGGCCCCTAGGTGTCGAACCGTTGACCGAAGCGCACAGATCGGACACCATCGCGACCGTGTCGGCAGCCACCGCGCCGTAGAACCGGTCCGGATCGCTTTGCTCGAAGCGGAACCCAGCCAGCAGGCGAAGCGATCTCGACAGCGTCGCCCGCCGCGCCAGAAGATCGGTTGCCGCCACCCCGGTTACCTTAGAGTGCGCTGGATCGGGCCATCCGGGTCCTGCTCCAGCTCCTTCTCGGGCTCGTGCCTCACCCGCATCGTCGACACGCTGGGTCTGTTGGGCGTGCTCCTTCTCGGGCTCGTGCCTCACCCGCATCGTCGACACGCTGGGTCTGTTGGG
>JBMYXJ010000041.1:0-10886 GCA_049608285.1 Mycobacterium sp.
CTCCGGATTTGAGGGCGGTGCGGCGATTGCCTTCGATGAACTGAGCGAGCGGCAATTGCCGGGTGCCGTCCGCGCCGGCGATGTCGACGATGTATCCGAGCACCTCGTCGCCGACGAGCACCTGCCGGACAGCGTCTCGTGCCGCCGCCAACTCGGCAGGACCGGCGACGGGCTGCACACGGGACAGGTCGCGCGGGTCGAACCCGCGGGCGTGCCGGTCCAGGATCGCGATCTCCTGCTCGCGCGGAGGCAGTCCAACGTTGAGCTTCACCAGGAACCGGTCCAGTTGCGCTTCAGGCAACTGGTAGGTGCCTTCGTACTCGATGGGGTTCTGGGTGGCCGCGACGATGAACGGATCAGGCAGGGCGCGAGGTTTGCCGTCGACGCTGACCTGGCGCTCCTCCATTGCCTCCAGCAGCGCTGCCTGCGTTTTGGGTGGGGTGCGGTTGATCTCGTCGGCCAGCAGCAGGTTGGTGAAAACTGGGCCTGCGCGGAACTCGAACTCCGCGGTACGCGCGTCGTAGACCAGCGACCCGGTGACGTCGCCCGGCATCAGGTCGGGGGTGAACTGCACCCGCTTGAATTCCAGCTGCAAAGCCGCTGCAAGAGTGCGCACCAGCAGCGTCTTCGCCACTCCGGGGACCCCTTCCAACAGTACGTGACCGCGGCACAGCAGCGCTATCACCAGGCCGCTCACCACTGCGTCCTGGCCGACGACGACCTTGGCAACTTCGGCCCGAAGAGCCATCAGAGCGGTGCGTGCGTTGTCCTGTGGGGTGGGGTGAGTCACGACTGTGCGACCAGCCTTTCCATGTCGTCGAGTGCGCGTGCGAGGTGGACTAAGTCGGTGTCGGTGTCCGGGGCCGGTCCGTGCAGCGTATGGGTGACCGCTGCCTGGTTGATGCCGGTGCGGGCGGCGACTGCGGCAGCGACGCTGTTCACGTCGGCCGTCGGGCCCAGACCCAGGCGCGGCAGCATGCGCTGCAATGTCGAGGTCCGCAGTGCTTCGGCCGCCCGATCCCGAGCTCTGCGCGACCGATACAACCGTCCACGGCCCTCCACCGTTTCCGAAGCCCTTACCACCACGGGCAGGCGCTCGGTCACCAGCGGCCCGACCCGGCGCCCTTTCCACAGCGCCAGCAGCAGCACCGCGAGCACGAGCTGCCAGATTACCCAGGTCACCTGTGTGGGAATGAAATCCGAGATGGTCGCGCCGCCGTCGGAGTCCTCGCCCTCTCCGTGCTGGGGCGCGTACCACACCACCCGGGGGTGTATGCCGGCGAGATTCATCGCGAGCGCTGCATTGCCCTCATCCAGGAGCCCCTGGTTCATCATGAACAAGGCGCTGCCGACGACGGTGACCGTGCGGCCGTCTTCGGTGTACTGCACCAGTACACCCTCGTAGCAGCGGGTTACCGGCGTCGTTCCGGAAGCCTCGTAGGTGTCGGCCGCGCCGAACTGCACGGGGCCGGCCTGCGTCGCTGCGCGTAGGTCGCAATCAGGAGCAATGCCGCCGTAACTCGTCGATGCCTCGCGACGGATCCCGGGTGCGAGGTTCTGGCGAGTGCCAACGCCCGGATCGATCAGCAGACGATCACCGGGCACGTCGGCCAGCCGGCCCAGTAGTTCGTCACCGAACAGGTGGAAGGTTTGCGCCACCACCAGCAGGCTGCCCGGCTGGGCTTCGCGTTCGACGGCAGCGACGGTGTTGGCTTCGATGACCGTCACGCCGTGGTCGCGCAACAGGGTGACCAGGGCGCGGGCCCCTTCAGGTGAGGTCGAGCTCGCTTCCAGCTTGCCGCCGGGCTGTGGGGAGGTCAGGTAGGTGCTCACCGCGGCTACGCCGACGATGACGACGAGCGCGAGCAGGACCCAGCGCAGTCCGCGCCAACGTTGGGCGATGGTCGAACCGACGACAGTTTGTGCGGCCCCAGACGTCTCTGTGATCTTTGAGGTCATGGCACCTCAGCCCATGTCTGTTGCTCCGGCAGCGCCGACGATTCACCCGGCCTGTGCGGAATGTGGTTGCCCAGCTTGTCATCCAGCGAGGCGATCATCCGATACTGGGCTTCCCGCCCGGGCCGCTCACCGTAGGTCACGTCGTTGAAAGCCTCCGCCGCCGAGGCCAGTTCGTTGGCCAGGCTCGGCAGCGCCCGGCCAGCAGCCTGAGCCAGCTCAGTTGCCGTCCTTCCCGCAACGGGGTCGAGTACACCGTTCTCCTCGAGCTGACGCGCGACTGCCCGCAGCCGGTGCCTGATAGCGGGGGCCCAATCCCCGGACGCCGCATACTGTTGGGCGGTGGCGCGGTGCTCGGCGGCACTGAGCGCCGAACTGTCGAACAGTGTGCTCGCATCGCCGCGGCTGGTTCGCATGGCCCGCTGGGCGATGCGAACCGCGATGACCACTCCGACTGCCAGCAGAATCAGCAGCACCGCGATGGTGAACCAGCCGCCGGGAACTTTCGAGCTATTGGCCACCAGCCGGTACAGCAGTTCCTGGATCCAGTTGTAGATCATTTCGGTCAGTGACGGCCTCGGGTAGATCGGTTTTCCGAGCTCGCGCTGGGCCGCGTCGTGGGCTGCATCGCGGTCTATGTCGATTGTCGCCATATCAGCTGGGGCTGGTCAGCCAGAGATCGTCGGCGCTCTCCGGCGGCGCTGCGGGTCCGGCCGCCGCGCCCGTCTGCAGGACGAGATCGAAGGCCTCCGATCTGATTCGACGGTCGGTGTACTGAAGCACGACGACGCCCGCGCTGAACGGTCCAGTGATGATCTGGCCGATGGCTCCGCCGACGGAGAACAGGACGAGGGAAATCATCGCCGCGCCGGCGGACTCCGACGCGGCCAGCGCGATCAGACCGCCGAAGCTGAACGGGATACCCACGGCCCCAGCGACCAGAAAGGCCGCCAGCATCGTCACCAGCCGTATTCCAAGCACCCGCCAGAAGTCGCCCTTGATCAGAGTGAACGATCGTCGGATCGACGAGATGACGTCACGGCGTTCCAGCACGATGGCGACAGGCGCGAACGTGAGCATCGTCCACAGGTACGCCAGCCCTGCGAAGAGCGCGAGCACCAGCGGGGCACCGACGAGGAATGCAATGAAGCCGTCTGTGGCGACCGCGACAACCACGATGATCAGAACCGCCGCCGCGATCAATGCCGCCGCGCCTATCGCCTGCAGCAGGGTGAATCCGAGTAGGGCCCACAGTCTCGGTCGAAACCGCCGCCAGGCTTCCCCTATCGTCATTCCGGCACCGAAGACCGCTCGACCGACGATGACGGTAAGAAGGCCGCTGAGCAGGGTGGCCGACAGTAGGGTCGCCACGCCCGTCGTGACGCTCGAACCCGCCTGGCTGATCAGCATCGCGGCCGAGGGCTCGTCGCTGCCCAAAGCCTGCGCCAGTTGCCCGGTGAACGCGAACGGCAGCAGGGACGCCACCAGAGTCAACAGCTGTGTCGCGACGACGACGATAGTCGCGAGGCCAAGTGTGGCTTTGGGATTCGCCCGGATATACGCGACTGCCCCGTTGAACATGTCGGACAGGGACAGCGGGCGCAGCGGAACGACGCCGGGTTTGATCGCAGGCGGGAGTGTGCCGTTCCCCTGGGGCGGGTAGCCGGGAAACCCCGGGGGCGGGTAGCCCGGTGGCCCGTATCCGGCTGGGGGGTAGCCAGGGGTGGGGGCGTAGCCCGGTGGGCCGTATCCGGCTGGCGGGTAGCCGGGATAACCCGGTGGGGGATAGCCGTTCGGCGGTCCGCCACGGGGTGGAGTCCCCGCGGGGCCGTAGCCGCCGGCATGGTGGGTCATGGTCACCATCCTGTCGACCGCCGCCAGAATTGACAACGTGAGCCGGTCGACAGCGCCGGGGGACCGATGCCGTGACGGCCATGACGGAGATCGGGGCGCGCGGTGGCTATCCCGTGTCACGATCGCCGGGGCGGGCTGAGCCTGCGCGCCATAGTCAGCTACGACGGTCCAGCGATGGAGCCTGATCGCCTTCCTGGCTATACGACGCTGCCGTCGATGATGGTGCCCGCTCCGACGCCGTCAGTGATAGTGGCGCCGGTGGCATTCGACAATGTCACCGAGAAGCTCTCGTCGGGTTCGACGAGGGCGTCAGTCAACACTTGGACCTCCACTGTTTGTGAGGTCACTCCGGGCGCGAAGGTGACGGCGCCGGCGGTGCCGACGTAGTCGGTGCCCGCGGTGGCAGTGCCGTTGGAGGTCGAGTACTGCACGGTCACCGGCTGAGTGGACGCCGAGGCCAGGGTTACCGTGAACCGTGCCACGGCGTTGCCACCGCCGTCGGTGTCGTACTGGATTGGCTCCAGGTAGACCATCTTGTTCTCGTGGACGGTGTTCCAGTCGTCGGCCAGGATGCCGCCGGTGTCACCGGAATTGGGGTTCCACGACCAGTAGGTCCAGCTGATGCCCTCTAGTCCCGCGGGGATGTCGATGGTGCCGTCGTTGTCGAGGTCACCGGACAAGTAGGACGTCATCGCCTCGAACCAGGGCTCGTCTTTAGGATCGACGAGCTTGGTGCCGAACTCGCCGACCATGATGGGGGCGATGTTCTCCTCGTAGATGTAGCCCCACATCTGCTCATACTTGGCAGGTAGGCCGGCGGCGAAGTCCTCGCCCTCGAACCAGGGCTGCGGGAATACTGAGTTCGGATAGGCGTGCGGTGAATACACCACCCGGTTGGGCACATCCAGCACGATCGGCCGGTCCCGCACACCCATCAGGTTGCCGCCCCACCAATAGTTCTGGCCCTGGTAGGTCTCAACACCCTCGACGAATATCAACAAGTCCGGATTGACCGCCAGGACGGCATTGCCCGCTCTCTCGGCAGCTCGCGCCCAGTCGGTCGCGCCGCCGCCGCCCCAGGTGCCGCCGTGCGGCTCGTTGGCCAGATCGGCACCGATCACCGTCGAGTTGCCCTGGTAGCGCTGGGCCAGGAACTGCCAGTCAGCGACCCAGTTATCTTCGGTGTACTGTCCGTCGAACCACAGGCCGTTGCCGTTGGGGCCCGCTCCGGCGCTGCTGCGGTGCTGGTCGAGGATGACCCGCATGTCCTTCTCGCCGGCGTAGCGGATCACCTCATCCATGACCTGTAGCCGTGACATGCCCTGCAGTTCGGGATTTTGGAAGTAGTCGATACCGGTGGGCGCCGCAGTCGAATGCAGCATCTCGTTGGAGTACGGCAACCGGATGGTGTTGAAGCCCTCGGCGGCCACCTGGTCGACCATGTCCTGGTAGTTACGCGTCCATAGCCCATGCGGGACCCCGTTGGGGGTTTCCCCGCCGAACCAGTTCACACCGGACAACTTGACCGTATTGCCCTGCGAGTCGATGATTTGGTTGCCTGAAGTGCTCAAGTATCCCGGCGCGATTCCGCCTGCGTCAGCGCCGTTTTCGGCAACGGAGGCATCAGAGATACTCAGCGTCGATGGCGGTGGTGGCGCGCCCAAGTCGTCGTTGGTGATGGTGCCGATTGCGGCCCCGGCGGCCAGGGTGGCCCCGGTGGGGTTGGACAGGGTGACGGTGAAGGTTTCGTTGGATTCCACCGTGGTGTCGCCGAGGACGGCGACGTTGAGCTGTTGGGAGGTTACTCCCGGCGCGAAGGTCACCGTGCCTGAGTCGGCGGTGTAGTCCTCACCTGCGGTGGCGGTGCCGTTGGCGGTCGTGTAGCCCACCGTCACCGCATCGGCGGAGGCCTCGGAAAGCGAGACCGTGAATCCCAGATCAGAGGAGCCGCTATTGCCTTCGGCCCCAACAGCATCCCCAATAGACACACTCGGCAGCCCAGACGGGTTCGGCGGCCCGTTGAGGTCGCTTAGGTGATCCGCCAGCGGATCACCGAGGACCACCATGCTCTGGAAATACTCCAGCACACGCTCATGGGACACGTCCAACGCCGGCCATTGTGGGTAATCCCAGGTGTCGTTCATAAACGGCTGCATCTGATCGTGGCTGAGCACCGTGAGGTGGTTCACGTCGTGGGCGGTGGCTACGCCTTCGATCGAGAGTCTGCCGTGCGCGCGGTCGTGCATCCACCCCGCGTAGTGGGGCTCCATCTTCAAAGTGTTGATGAATGCCTGGTCGAAACCGTTGTCGGTCAGGTAATCGGCGAAACCCTCATGGCCGTATTCGGCCACCATAGCCATGACGTCCTCTTCGGACCCCAACCTGGCAGTGCGTTCGATATCGGCGACGACCTGAGGATCGAACGTGTCATCGGCCATCCAGCCGGCCTTGGCTCCCTGCATCGAGTACCAGATGCCAACACCCTGTTGATCGGTCCCCCAGGCCTGGCTGTTGTTGGTCAGGCCATTGGCGAAGGCCCACGTGCCCACCTCATCGATGGTTGCCGGTGCAAGCCCCACGAATTGACGAAGATTGTTGTAGGCCTCCACCGCCTCGGTAGTAATCGCCGTCCTGCCACCGACAAGGCCATCGTGTCCTGTGTGGCTGCTGCCGTTCGTCAGGCCAAACGTTGCCAGGTCAATGTATTCACTCTCCGTAGCCGGATGCTGGTGATCATCGGGCATGGCCATCGCCATCGCCATGGTTGTGGCTCTGTTGGCGGGGGGCGCGGTCGTCGGTGATGAGGCAGCTACGGTCACAGCCACCGGCACCGTGGTTGTCCTGGGAACCCAGAAATTGAGGCGGAAGCCCACATCGCGCACCGCGACGGCGAACTCGTCGGTTCCACCCTCGGCGGCGAGATCGGCATCGGCGGTGTAGGTGAAGTTGCCGTCAGCGTCGACGGTGACGGTGCCACGGGGTGGAGCACCGGCCAGCTTGTAGGTCAATGGATCGCCTTCGGGGTCGACGGCATTCATCGAACCTGTCAGGACTGCCGGGTCGCTCAGGGTGTTCAGCGTGGGAGCGGCCGCTGGATTCTTGTTATCGAAGAGTCTTTCGATGTCGCGGCGAATCAACTGCAATGCCGCCGTGAAGATATCTGCCGGGGTGGCGGGTGCGTCGGTTTCCGCCCCGGACTGCTCGAGCCCGAGCAAGGACAGTAACCCTGAGAAGATCCCGGTCCGCTGCGTCGCGGCGGTGGTTTCCGGGGGCGTGATCGGTGGGGGAACCGGCTCCTGCGCTGTCGTGACCGAGGCTACGGTTGTGATCCCAGTTCGGGCATCGCGAGGCTCGGAGTTGGTAATAGAGTTTGCCAGCGGCGCGTCGGCGTGTAATTCGGGATCTTCGGCATCGCCACTGAAGTCCTCCGCTGGAATGTGTGACGGTAAAGCCGGGGCGGCCGCCTCCTGCTCGGCTTCCCGACCGTTTCGGACCTCAACATCAGGTATTTGCACGTCGGATTCAGCGGCATCGGTCTCGGTGTCGGCGACCACAGTGGCCTCCGGAGTGGACTCTGAGGTGGCCTCCGCGGTGGCGTCTGCGTCCGGGTCAACATCGGCGTCTGCAGCGTCGTCCGCGACAGCGGGGCTGTGCGCGTCGGCGTCGGCGTCCGCGTCGGATTCCGCAACGGCGTCCGCGTCCGCGTCGGCTTCCGCGTCGGCGTCGGCGTCGGCGTCGTGGTTGGCGTCTGTTTCGGTGTTCGGCTGCGCCGCAGCGCTATTGGTCTGTATCGACTGAGTATCGTTGGTCGACTCCTCAGTCGACGATGCGGCATCGTTGGCCGAGCTAGAAGTCGAGGATTGCTGGCCCGGGTCACTGCCCGTGGAACTGGAATTCGCGCCGGATGCGTTCCCGTCGGCTGAATCGGCCAGTGCCTCCACCGGTAGCGCGACTCCGACCCCCAGCGCTACCGCCAATGCTCCAACTCGACCGACAATGCGTGCGTATCCCATTGTTAATACTCGCCTTCTGCTCGCTCGCTTCACCAGTGCGTACCAGCATCGCTTCGGTCACAGAATGGTAACAGCAACCTAACGGTAAGGACGCAGGAATTAGATACTAGGATATCCAAGTAGTTGAATGCAAGAGTGCTTCCCCCTTTGCTGTGGGCCGACTGTAGGCGTACTGTGGACCGACTGTGTGGACACTGTGTGGGGACTGGCAGAATCGGGCGCTGCCCCTAGCCCAGGCAGCGGGCATGGCCGGCGAAGCTATTGATGGGGCCAAGTCCGCTCCGGCGCAGCTCCGGAACGATGCCACCAGCGCCGACACCTAGACGATCCAGCGCTCAGTGAGCGCCCCGCCTGGTACACCGTTCGCTTACTGTTCACCAGAAGTTATGCAGCTGGGTGTCCGCGGCGTCGGTGGCAGGTCGTAGTATCGGCGCCATCCAGCAAAGTCGGGCTAGTCGGTGAGGCGCTGCCGGGGTGCTCACGAGGGGACTGTTCATGCTTGCATCGATTCGTCCCTATTTCACGGCTGGTGCCACCCTGGTCGGGGCCGGTGTCATTGCGGTCACCCCCATCCATGCTGCGCCCGCCGACGTTCGGATAGTTAATCCGGCAGTGGAGATGGCCGCGACCCCGAGCCCGTTCGAGCTGTATCCGCAAGTCACAGCATCTGCGGTCCAGAACGCCAAAGTGTTGACTGATGAGTATTTCCTCGGTCAGGTTTCGATCGTCAGCTCAACAGTCGAGGCTCAGTTCGCCGCCGTGGCCGACGCTTTCACAGCTCTGGAAGCCGGGGAAAGCGCAGAGTTCCTCACCGAGATCGGAGACGCTGTCACGCAGCCGGTCAAGAGTCTGGCAACTGCAGTCGATTCCGTCGCCCCTATTCTGCGACACCTTGGTCCTGGCCTGTTCGATGCGGTTGCGGGTCCGTTGGAACTCGGATACATGGCGACCGTTGCGGCCATCGTCGATGTCGTTGAGGCTGCATTGGCCTTCGACCTGATCGGCACCTTCAACGCTGTCCTCAATATTCCCGCCCGCATCGTCGATGGCGTGCTCAACGGCGAATTCGGCTCCGGCCCCGGCCACCTGCCGGGACTGCTAGAGGATCGCGGCGGTCTGATCGCTGTGGTCGCTTCTATTGACCGGGAGATCGGCGGCGTAATCAGGGATTCGGAGGCATCTGCCGACGACGAGTTACCCGACTTGGTTGCCGGCGCAGCGACATCGATCAGTGACCAGTCCGCGGCCGACGGCGGGGAATCAATTTCCGGCGAATCCGATGCACCCGCCGAAGACCGAGATGCACAAGCAAATGGCAATGAAGCCGATTCCGGCAACGACGACGACCCCGTCGCCGGGGAACCGGCCGACGATGAGGCCATTGGGGAGGCCAACGGTGGGGTCAGCGTGGCTGGGAGTGAGGCCATTGGGGAGGCCAACGGTAGGACGATCGAGCCCCAAGTTGCCCGCGACACCGAAGTGTCCCTAGATCGCGACGAACTTACCGAGGACCCGGTCACCGAGGAACTCGAAAAGGCCTTCGGCGCAACTGCGAACACGACTGCTGCTGACAACTCGAATAACGACGAGGCCGTGCCGGGAAGTGCAGCCGAGCTGGTCGACGTCGAGCTGGTCGACGTCGAGAAGGTTGACGCCGAGGAGGTTGACGCCGAGGAGGTTGACGCCGCCGCTGAGGATGGCGCTGCCCCAACGAGCGACCTAGCAGCGTGAAACGTCGACGTGACTCGGCCTCGCGGCGCTTCTGGGAGCTGTCTCGGCGGCAGCTTGTCACGGTGGTGAAACGCTGTCGCCCCATTTCTCATTGATTCGTGCAAACGTGCCGTCGTTCTGCACGATCGTGAGCCACTGGTTCACCCACTGCTGCAATGCGGAGCCTTTGCGGGGGATCAGGTACGCCTTCTGTGAAGAAGTGAACGGGTTGTCGATACTTACTGCGCATAAACCAGGCATTCTTTGCGTCTGCCAGCGGATCTCGCTGACGTCGGTGATCATGACATCCGCCTGATTGTTCTTCAGTTGTTCAAAAATGGTTTTGTTGTCCGGGTACTCAACGATCTGGGCCTGTTTGATGTGTTCATGATCGAAGTCAGCATTGCTTCCGCCTGGGTTCACCACGACACGTACCCCCGGTCTGTCAATGTCGGCCAACTCTGTGTACCGGGAAGCGTCCTCGCAGCGCGTGATAGCTGCTTTCCCGTCGCGCACAACGGGGTTGCTGTAAAGCGCGCTCTTTGCCCGATCGAGGGTAATCGTGATCCCGCCCATCGCGAGGTCGCATTTGGCGCTTAGGTCCTCCATCATGGTGGCCCAGGTGGTGGGCACCAGATTCAGCTCAACGCCTAAGCGCTGAGATAGATCGCGCGCCAGGTCAACATCTATCCCGCTCCATTCCCCTTGTGAATCAAGATAGGTGAAGGGGGGATAGTCACCGGTGCTGCAGACGTTGATGGCTCCGCGTTGCAGGATCTGATCGAGATCACCGAACGGCTGGGTCTGATCGGTGCCGGCGGGCACGGCGTTGTTGGCCCCGCACGCCGCGCAGAGCACGGCTAGCAGCGGTATACCGCCTGCAAGGAAACGCTTCAAGCGCTTCATCGACGTACATCCATTCCATCGCTGACGCTCCGCACCTCCGCGGACTTGTTCGATAGCAACCACGATTCACTGGTCGATGTTCTCGACCAGCACCGCACCGCAGAACTCAAGCAACCCATCGGTGTCCGTCGGTGCTCGTAAGTCTGAAGGGAAAAACGTACCCGGTGCGCAGAGTCCAACTTTCTCACTCGGCTAAAGAATCCCGCTGACAAAGCGTTATTGAGTCGGGGTGGCGGGATTCGAACCCACGACCTCTTCGTCCCGAACGAACGTCACCAGCGGAAACGGTACGCGACGGTATTTGTCGGCTATAGACGGTTTACGTGCACTATCAGGGCTTTCACCCAAGGTGCCGTTCACTGTCGGCAACGTCCGATAACTGGAAAAACGTACCCAACTGCGTACCGTCTGGGAGACGCCGGGGTGCTCGGAACGAGGAACGAGAAG
>JBMYXJ010000042.1:0-10800 GCA_049608285.1 Mycobacterium sp.
AATCCACGCACCGACGCCACCCAGTGCGACAGCCCCCCAGATCCCGAGGCCGCCATCCCATATCCGGAGTGCTGCGGTGAAACCTGCCCCACCTTCACCGAAGTAGGTACTCCAGTCTGTGAAGACGTGATAGACGCGACCGCCGAGGAGTCCGAAGGGCACGGCCCACAGCGCGACGTCGTAGATAACGCCGGGTTCACCTCCCCGAGCCACCCATCGCCGGTCGCCGATCATCAGCGCAGCCATGATCCCGACGATGATGAACAGCGCATACGCGCGGAGTGGCACCGGGCCCAGCTGCCAGACGCCCTGTGCGGGACTGGGGATGTACGCCAATACTGTTGTCGTCATGCGGTGATCCTCTGCCGTACTCCGTCCGCGAGTTCCTCGGCCAAGCACCGCAGCGCCGGCATACCGTCCGTGAGCGCGGACACCAGCGCTGACCCGACGATCACCCCGTCTGCGTACGCGCCGATCTCCGCGGCCTGCTCCCGGGACCGCACCCCCAGTCCTACTCCTACCGGAATGTCCGAGATCTCTCTAACGCGGCCGACGAGCTCAGGTGCGGCGTTCGACACTGTCTCGCGCGAACCGGTGACTCCCATGGTGGACGCCGCATAGACGAACCCCCTTGACGCCCGCACTGTCTCGGCCAGCCGTTGCGGTGTCGACGACGGAGCAACCAGGAAGGTCCTGTCCAGGTCGTGTGCTTCAGACGCAGCCAGCCAATCATCGGCCTCGTCGGGAATCAGATCAGGAGTGATCATGCCGAGGCCACCGGCGGAGGCCAAGTCACGCGCGAAGGTGTCGACACCCCAGCGCAACACCAGGTTCCAATAGGTCATCACGACCGCGCGGCCACCGGCATTGGTGATCGCCTCGACGGCGGTGAGCGTATCGCGTACTCGAACGCCCCGGCTTAACGCCGCCTCGGTGGCCGCTGCGATCGTAGGTCCGTCCATACCCGGGTCGGAATATGCGATGCCCACTTCGACTAGATCGCATCCCGATTCGACGAGCGCAGTCATCGCAGAGATGGAGGTCTGCACATCGGGAAAGCCAGTGGGTAAATATCCGATCAGCGCTGAACGGTCCTCGTCGCGGCACGAATCAAAGAGTGTTGCCAGCCGACTCATTTTTCACTGCCTCCGGGCAGGGCGAACCACTTCGCTGCAGTCTCGACGTCCTTGTCTCCGCGTCCCGACAGGTTCACCAGGATGATCGATCCCGCTCCGAGTTCAACACCCAGTTTCAGCGCTCCGGCCACGGCATGTGCGGATTCGATGGCCGGGATGATCCCCTCTGCCCTACTCAACAGTGACAACGCGTCCATCGCCTCGGCGTCAGTGATCGGTTCGTAGCGTGCGCGGCCGAGATCTTTCAGCGAGGCATGCTCCGGGCCAACCCCTGGATAGTCCAAACCCGCAGAGATTGAATGGGATTCGATCGTCTGGCCATCCTCGTCCTGCAGCAGGTAGGAGTACGATCCTTGGAACGCTCCAGGCGACCCGCCCGTGAATGTTGCTGCGTGCCGGCCAGTCTCGACGCCGTCCCCCGCCGCCTCGTACCCGACCAGGCGCACCCCAGGATCATCGATGAATTCGTGGAACACGCCGATAGCATTCGACCCGCCACCCACGCACGCGACCACCGCGTCCGGCAGCCGTCCAGCCTGATCCAGTATCTGCGCGCGGGCCTCCAACCCGATCACCCGCTGAAAGTCACGCACCATCATCGGGAATGGGTGCGGGCCGGCCGCAGTACCGAAGCAGTAGTAGGTGTTGGCGGCGTTCGTCACCCAATCTCGGAAGGTTTCGCTGATCGCGTCCTTGAGCGTCCTGGATCCGGACTCGACCGAGACGACCGTCGCACCCAGCAGCTGCATCCGAGCGACGTTGAGCGCTTGCCGCGCGGTGTCGACAGCACCCATGTAGATCACGCACTCAAGACCCATCAGCGCACACGCGGTCGCTGTCGCCACCCCGTGCTGACCGGCTCCGGTCTCGGCAATCACCCTGGTTTTGCCCATCTGTCGGGCTAGCAGTGCCTGGCCTAGCACGTTATTGATCTTGTGAGATCCAGTGTGGTTGAGGTCTTCTCGCTTCAAAAAGATCCGGGCGCCGCCGGCATACTGGTTGAGTCTCTCGGCCTCGTACAACGGTGACGGCCGTCCTGCGTAGTGGCACTGAAGTCGATCCAGCTCATCAAGGAAAGACTGATCGCCGCGAGCCTTCTCGTAGGCGGCTGTCACCTCCTCGATGACCGCCATCAACGCTTCAGGGACATATCTTCCGCCGTACACGCCGAAGTGGCCCCGCGAATCGGGGTCATGGGGGGTGGGTTCTGCCACTGCCGCACTGGCGCGCGGCAATTCAGGGCCGGCGTTTACAGCCACTTAACGAGTGGTCTTCGGGCACGACGGATGCGTACCGGCGGTGACCAGGTCCGCGACTGCGCTACGGGGGTCACCGCTGGTGACCAGCCCCTCGCCGACGAGGACCGAGTCTGCGCCCGCTCCGGCGTATGCGAGCAGGTCGGGGGTACCCCGCACTCCTGACTCCGCGATCCGGATGACACTGCTCGGCAAGCCCGGTGCGATCCTGCCAAAACAGTCCCGGTCGACCCGGAGTGTCTTGAGGTCGCGCGCGTTCACACCGATTACCGAGGCGCCGGCCTGCAATGCCCGGTCGGCTTCCTGCTCGGTGTGCACTTCGACGAGCGCCGTCATACCTAGCGATTCGGTACGCTCGAGCAGCGAAACCAACGCCTGCTGTTCTAGAGCGGCGACGATCAACAGGAGCATGTCAGCACCGTGTGCGCGAGCCTCGTGGATCTGGTAGGGCCAGATAATAAAGTCCTTGCGCAGGACGGGAATCGACACCGCTGCACGCACAGAGTCCAAGTCCTCCAGTGACCCGTTGAAGCGGCGCTTTTCGGTCAGCACGCTGATCACGCGCGCACCGCCGTCTTGGTAGGCGCGAGCGAGTTGCGCGGGATCGGCGATTGCAGCCAACTCCCCCCGCGATGGGCTGGCGCGCTTTACCTCAGCGATCACCCCGACACCAGGTGCGCGCAAAGCTGCCATCGCGTCCAGTGGCTTAGGAGAGCCCTGGGCACGCTCCTTGACTTCGGCCAGGCTCACGACAGACTCGCGAGCGGCAACGTCGGCACGGACTCCCTCAAGAATGGAGTCGAGCACGGTCGCCGAACCCATAGGTGTCGCGTCCCTTCTCCACACGGCCGTTTGATTCTTCACGAAGGGTAGCCGCCACCACGCCACTGCCGATCACCGCCCCTTGTTGTCCGGATGGGCTGGGTCTTGGGTGGGATCGGAGCCCTTATCGAGGGCGTCCCAAATCATTGGTTCCGACATCGTTGTCGCGGACTCGTCCGTCCCGGCCGGACGACGACGGGAGTAGCGCGCGGCATCAGAACCTGCCCGGGTTGCCGAGCGCATGAACAGGACAGAGCCGAACAAAGTCAGCGCTGCGGCGATCAAGGTCACGACAGCACCGCCGTAGTGTCGCTGAGTGCCTAGCAAGTCGGCCACCGGTACCTCTGCCAAACGGGCCGCACGCACAGCAATGTCTACGATCACGCACAGGCTGACCGCGAGGTACCCCATTCCGGCGCTCGCTGCAGCCACCAGCACCGCCAATACCCGCAAGGGCCAACCCCGCACCGCCAACGCCGCAACCGCGGCTGCCCCCACCAGCAGCGCCAGCGGCAGTAGAGCCGTCGACCAGTCGGCCCCTGTCAAATCGGCGGTTCTCGGCTGCCCCAGTCCGTCGAACGAACTGATCTGCACCCACGTCAAGCGCGACGCCATCCAAAGGTTTGCCGCGGCGAGCAAAAGGGCCAGCTGAGCAATCCGGATCATGGCTCACTCAACGTCTCGGCTGCGGCGATCGCGCTCAACACCGCGCGCGCCTTATTCGACGCCTCGTTGTATTCATAAGGACCATTGGAGTCAGCCACGACGCCACCGCCGGCCTGCACAAAGGCGGTGCCGTCGCGCATCAGCGCAGTCCGAATAGCGATCGCGAAGTCGGCGTTGCCGGCGAAGTCGAGATAGCCCAGGACACCGCCGTAGAGCCCGCGGCGAGTCAGTTCGACCTGCTCGATCAGTTCCATCGCCCTGACCTTCGGCGCTCCCGAAAGCGTCCCGGCCGGGAAGCACGCAGCCACCGCGTCCAACGCCGTCTTGCCGTCAGCGAGCAGCCCCGTCACCTTAGAGACTAGGTGCATCACGTGGCTGTAACGCTCGATGTGGCTGTAGTCCTCGACTTGCACCGAGCCGGGGACGCAGACCCGGCCCAGATCGTTGCGTCCGAGGTCGACAAGCATGAGATGCTCGGCGAGCTCCTTGTCGTCAGACAGCAGCTCCTTCTCCAGTAGCAGGTCCTCCTCCTCGGTGCTCCCACGCCACCGGGTACCGGCGATCGGGTGCGTGGTCGCGCGCCCCTCCGTGACCGTGACTAACGCTTCAGGGCTCGACCCGACAATCGAGAAGTCCAGCCCCCCAGCGTGGTCTGGGACATTGAGCAAGTACATATACGGGCTCGGGTTGGACACCCGAAGCATCCGGTAGACGTCCAGCGGGTCGGCCACGGTATCCATTTCGAAGCGTTGCGACGGCACGACCTGAAAGGCCTCTCCGGCTTCGATATCCCCGACAAGCTTGTCGACGATTGCGGTGTACTCCTCAACAGTCCGCTGGGCGCGATGCGAGGGCGCGGGTCTGCTGAAGGTGGCGACCGTTGACTTCAGCGGTGCTTTCAGTGCAGCGGTCATCACATCCAGCCTGGCCACTGCGTCGTCGTAGGCCCAGTCGACTCGTTCATCGGTACCGTTCCAGTTGACGGCATTGGCGATCAACGTGATGGTGCCCTCGTGGTGGTCGACGGCTGCGACATCGGTTGCCAGGAGCACCAGCATGTCTGGCACACGCAGGTCGTCAACGGTCAGCTCAGGTAGCCGCTCCAGTCGCCGCACCATGTCATAAGCAAAAAAACCCACCAACCCGGAAGACAGTGGCGGGAGCCCCGGCAGCGCCGCAGTTTGCAGCAGCGTCAGTGTCTTGCGCAACGCATCCAGCGGGTCACCACCGGCAGGAGCGCCTTTTGGGGTGACACCAAGCCATACCGCCTCGCCGTCGTGGACGGTCAGCGCCGACGGGGCGCCGGCGCCGATGAACGACCACCGCGACCACGACCGACCGTTCTCCGCTGACTCAAGTAGGAACGTCCCGGGACGGTTCGCGGCCAGTTTGCGGTAGGCCGATAGCGGCGTCTCACTATCGGCGAGCACCTTGCGAGTCACCGGAACGACTCGATGTTCGGCAGCTAGAGCCCGAAAGGCCTCGCGCGACGTCGTGGCTAGCAGCGATGAGTTCTTGCGCGAAGAGCCATCAGGCACGTTGGCGGTCGTCTGCACCCAGATATCCTCCCAGACGTACCGTTGTCGATATGACACCTATCAAACCGGGCGATCGGGTGGCCGATTTCGCACTCCCGGACCAGACGGGGAAGACGAAGACCCTGACGGAACTGCTCGCCGACGGACCGATCGTGCTGTTCTTCTACCCCGCTGCGATGACGCCCGGATGTACCAAGGAAGCTTGCCACTTCCGTGACCTCGCGGCCGAGTTCGCCGCCGCCGGCGCGAGCACGGTCGGTATCAGCGCTGATCCCGTCGATAAGCAAGCACGATTCGCCGAACAGCAGCAGTTCAACTATCCGCTGCTGTCCGACACCGATGGTGTCGTGGCTACGCAATTTGGGGTCAAGCGCGGCCTGCTGGGAAAGTTGATGCCGGTGAAGCGGATGACGTTCGTGATCGACAGCGACCGCAACGTACTCGAGGTGATCAGCAGCGAGCTCAGCATGGACACCCATGCAGACAAGGCGCTCGAACTGCTGCGCAAGCGCTAGTCCGCCTGCCCCGCCGGGGCCAGCAGCACGTCGGCGTCAAAACACGAGTGGTCACCGGTGTGGCACGCGCCGCCAACCTGGTCCACCTCTATCAACACCGTATCTCCGTCACAGTCCAGGCGTACCGAATGCACATGCTGTGTGTTCCCCGACGTCGCCCCCTTGACCCACTGCTGCCCCCGGGACCGCGAATAGTATGTCGCCTCACGGGTTTCCAACGTGCGGGCCAAGGCGTCGTCGTCCATCCAGGCCACCATCAACACCAAGCCAGTCGCCCGTTCCTGCACCACGGCGCAGAACAAGCCGTTGGCGTCGCGCTTGAGCCGCTTCGCGATCGCGGGTTCGAGAGTACTCATCCTCGCCCTCGGTGATTTCGGCGTGCTTTCCCTCGCTCAGAGACGGCTACCACGCCCAAGTCGCACTGTTGCATATTCATCTCACCATGATCCCCTCGGCTGCCATCGCCGCTTTTACCTGGGCGATCGTCAGCTCCCGAAAGTGGAACACGCTGGCCGCCAGCACCGCGTCAGCACCCGCTACCACTGCAGGCGCGAAATCTTCCACCTGGCCGGCGCCGCCGCTGGCAATCACCGGCACCGACACCGCACCACGGACAGCGCGCAGCATCTTCAGATCGAAGCCCGCCTTGGTGCCATCGAAATCCATCGAGTTGAGCAGAATCTCACCCACACCGAGTTCCGCTCCCCGAGAGGCCCATTCGATCGCGTCGACGCCGGTGCCGCGGCGGCCTCCATGGGTGGTCACCTCCCAGCCCGACGTGGTGGCCTGGGCCCCCGCGGGAACAGTGCGGGCATCGACCGATAGCACGATGCATTGCGAACCAAACTGCCGAGACAGCTCCGAAAGCAGCTCGGGTCGCCCGATCGCCGCAGTGTTGACTGCGACCTTGTCGGCGCCGGCACGCAACAGAACGTCAACGTCAGCCACCGAGCGCACCCCGCCACCGACAGTGAGGGGAATGAATACCTGCTCAGCGGTCCGCCGTACTACGTCGAGCATGGTGGCGCGGCCCGAGGACGATGCCGTCACGTCCAGGAAGGTCAGCTCGTCGGCGCCCTCATCGTCATAGGCGGCCGCGAGCTCGACGGGATCGCCTGCGTCACGCAGGTTCTCGAAGTTGACACCCTTTACTACCCGCCCTCCGTCGACATCCAGGCACGGGATCACACGAGTTGCGATGTCACCAATTGACCTCATAGGTAGCCGTCCGGGGCGCCGACGGATCTGATGGTCTCCAGCAACTGTTCGTGCACACCCGGAGCCGCCACCAGCACCGACGGCGATGAAACAGTCCAGGGCTCGCCGGCGAGGTCGGAGACTACGCCGCCGCCTGCTCGCACCAACGCCACCCCCGCCGCGTGATCCCAGATGTGGTGGCCGAAACTGATCGCACCTCCCAGGCTTCCGGCTGCTACATAGGCGAGGTCGATCCCCGTCGCACCGTGCATCCGAATCCGCGAACACTCACGGCTCAGATTCTCCAGGACCGCGGCCCGGTAACGACCCGGATAATGTCCCCGCGACTCGACGTTGAAGGTGCCAATCCCAACCACGCAATCCGACAGCGCTGTGGGCTCCAGCCTTTCCAATTCTTCACCATTACACCGCACTGGCCCACCGACCATCGCGGTGTAGCGCTGCGAGGTGAATGGCAGCCAGGTCAATCCGAGAACGGGCTCACCGTCGGCCAGCAGCCCCAACAGGATGGCCGCCATCGGTAATCCCGCGGCATAGTTGAAAGTTCCATCGATCGGGTCGAGAACCCACACCAGCTCGGCATCCAATGACTCACCACCGAACTCCTCGCCGTGCACCCCGATTCCGGTAAGCCTTGTCAGCTCGGCCACCACCCGGCGCTCAATGGCTAGATCCACCGCGGTGGCGAAGTCGTTGCCCTTCTTGGCGACTGCGGATTCGGCGCGATGGCCCGCGATGAACTGCGCCGAAACAGCGTCGAGGACCTCAGCCGCTGTGTCGAGCAGCCCGGCCAGTTGGTGCGGGTCGTTGGTCATGTGCCGACCGCAGCCAGAGCCTGCGGCAGCGTGAATCGCCCTGCGTACAAAGCTTTCCCGACGATGGCGCCCTCGACGCCGCGATCAGTCAATGTGGCGATTGCGCGCAGGTCATCGAGGCTCGACACCCCACCGGAAGCGATGACGGGCGCGTCGGTGCGTTCGGTGACCTTGGCCAGCAGATCAAGGTTCGGCCCGTTGAGCGTGCCGTCCTTAGTGACATCGGTGACGACGAAGCGTGCACACCCCTCGCGGTCGAGACGTTCCAGCACAGGCCACAGGTCTCCTCCGTCGGTCTCCCAGCCACGACCGCGCAGCCGGAAGCTTCCAGAGCCGGCACCATCGATCTTGACATCCAGCCCGACAGCCACCCGTTCGCCATACTCGGCGACAACCTTGGCGCACCACTGCGGGTGCTCCAGCGCGGCCGTGCCCAAGTTGACGCGCGCACACCCGGTGGCCAGCGCTGCCGCCAACGACTCGTCGTCACGGATACCCCCCGATAGCTCGACCGCGACATCGAGTTTGCCGACGACTTCGGCGAGCAATTCCCGATTGGACCCGCGTCCGAACGCGGCGTCGAGGTCAACGAGGTGGATCCACTCAGCGCCATCGCGCTGCCACGTCATCGCTGCATCCAGTGCCGAACCGTATTCCGTCTCGCTGCCGGCCTGTCCCTGCACTAGGCGCACCGCGCGGCCCTCCACCACGTCGACGGCAGGCAGCAGGATCAGCGTCGGTGAGGTCGGATTCACTGCGGTTGGATTCACGCTGGTCAACTTAGCGCGCCTACCCAGTTCGACAGCAATTCGGCACCAGCGTCGCCACTCTTCTCCGGATGAAACTGGGTGGCCGAAAGCGGACCATCCTCGACGGCAGCCAGAAATGGCGTCGCATGGTTGGCCCATGTCAGCAGCGCGTTGGGGTCACCCTCCCACTGCTGTGCGGCGTAGGAGTGCACGAAGTAGAAGCGGGTGTGGGCATCCATCCCACGCAACAACACGCTGTCCGCCGGGGCATCCACGACGTTCCACCCCATGTGCGGGATCACCGGTGCATCCAGCCGGATCACCGCACCCGGCCACTGCCCGCAGCCAGCCGTCTCGACACCGAACTCGACCCCTCGAGAAAACAGGATCTGCATCCCCACGCACACCCCCAGCACCGGCCGTCCGGCCGCCAACCGATCGGCGATCGTCTTTTCCCCGTCGATTTTGCGCAGGCCGGCCATGCAGGCTTCGAAGGCCCCTACCCCGGGCACCACAAGACCGTCAGCCGCCATCGCTGCCGACTGATCTGCAGTGACCTCGACCCGGGCCCCAACACGCTCGAGCGCACGCTGAGCCGACCGCAGATTTCCCGACCCATAATCCAACACGACTAGCTTCGGCAAAGTCTTTGTCACAGAGCGCCTTTGGTGGACGGCACCCCTTTGACCCTGGGGTCGTACTCCACGGCCTGGCGAAGCGCCCGCGCCACGGCCTTGTACTGTGCCTCGGTGATGTGGTGTGGGTCGCGTCCGTAGAGAGTGCGTACGTGCAGCGCGATTCGGGCATTGAACGCCAAGGATTCGAACACGTGCCGGTTCACCACGGTGTGATACGGAGTCAGGTGTGTTCCAGTGGACCCGGCGATAGTGAACTCGACCATGTAGTCCGGTTCCCCGGTGTGCACGAAGTAGGGCCGCCCCGATACGTCGACCGCGGCATGGGCCAGCGTCTCGTCCATCGGGATGAACGCATCACCGAAGCGGCGGATCCCCCTCTTCTCCCCGAGCGCCTGTCCCAGTGCCGTACCGAGCACTATCGCGGTGTCCTCGATCGTGTGGTGCCCCTCGATCTCGATGTCGCCCTCGGCCTGCACCGTCAGGTCAAAGCTGGCATGACTCCCCAGCGCGGTAAGCATATGGTCGAAGAACGGTACGCCGGTCTGGACGCTGACCGCTCCGGTGCCATCAAGGTTGAGCTCGACGAGGATGTCGGATTCCTTGGTCTTGCGTTCGATCCTCGCGCGCCGGCCTTCTGCGGGGGATGTGAAGTTGGGCGTGGAGTTGGACTCGGTCACGATGCTCCTATTCGGGCGCTGGCGGCCAGCAGCGCATCATTCTCGTGGGCCAGGCCGATGGTGGTACGTAAATAGCCGGGGATTCCGACGTCTCGGATCAGCACACCTTCTTCTAGATAGCGCTGCCAGGTTGCCGGCGCATCGGCGAATTGGCCGAAGAGCACAAAGTTCGCATCGCTGGGTATTACACGGAAACCCATAGCAGTCAGTGCCTCTGACACCCTGCTGCGCTCCGCGATCAGCGTCGCGACACTGCCCAAAGTATCGCCGGCGTGCCGCAGCGCGGCTCGGGCAGCCGCCTGAGTCAGCGACGACATATGGTAGGGCAGTCGCACCAGCAGCATCGCGTCGATGACGGCAGGGGCGGCAATGAGGTATCCCAACCGGCCGCCCGCGAAGGCAAAGGCCTTGCTCATCGTGCGGGTCACCACCAGCCTCGTCGGATAGTCGGCGATCAGATCGATAGCGCTGGGCTGCGCAGAGAACTCGCCGTACGCCTCGTCGACAATCATGATGCCACCTGTCATAGCATCGAGGAGGACTCGCAATTCTTCGAGCGAAACACTTTGCCCCGAAGGGTTGTTCGGGCTGGTGACGAACACAACGTCGGGGTTATGTTTCTTGATCGCCCGCGTGGCCACCCCGGCACCGAGGCTGAAATCGTCTGCACGACTAGCCACTAGCCACTCGGTTTGGGTCCCATGGGAGATGATCGGATGCATCGAATAGGACGGTACGAAACCGATCGCACTGCGGCCCGGGCCGCCGAA
>JBMYXJ010000043.1:0-10767 GCA_049608285.1 Mycobacterium sp.
GTGTGCGGATCAGTGCCAGCGCGGCAGGTGCCAGAGTCGCGCCGGCCATACCCAGCAGCGCGCGCGTCAGGATCAGCATCTCCGGTGTATGGGAGTATGCCGTGATGGCCGAGATGACAGCGAAAGCTGTTGCACCGCAGAGAAGTAACTTCTTGTGACCGATGCGGTCACCGAGGCTGCCCATGCTGATCAGCAGGCCGGCCAGAACGAAAGAGTAGATGTCACCGATCCACAGGATCTGGGTGCCGCTGGCACCCAAGTCTGCGCTGATGAACGGGGTTGCCAGCGCAAGAACCGTGCCGTCGACGCCGATCAATAGCACGGCCATGGTGAGGACGCCGAGAGCAAGCCAGCGGCGGGTCATGAGTTGCGTACTCCGTTAAGTAGTAGGTCGGTGATCAGTCGGTCGAAGTCGCGACCGGCCACGCGTCCTGCCCGGATGGCCCACTCGGTGCCGCCTACCAAGCTGTAGAACACCTCGGTGAGCCATGCCGCGGTCAGGTCGGGCCGGAAGTCCCCGTCGCGCTGTCCCCGCCGGAACAACGCCGTGATCTCGGTGTCGATTTCCTGCCATGCGTCTTGGGAATTGTCGAAGTCGAGTTCCTGGCTCTGGCTATAGAGCAGTGCCAGGTACGGCGAGACCGGTTGACAGGCCGAGACCAGCCGACGCAGGGCCTCGGTCGCAGAACCATCGTGCAGCCGAACAGTCTTCAGAACGTCCTGCATCTCGATGACGGCTAGGTCCTCCAGTGCCTGCATCAGGGCAAGTCGGCCGGAGAAATGCCGGTGCAGGGTGGCCCGGCTGACGCCGACGGCGGCGGCGATCTCGTCCTGCGTGGCGTTGGGACGTCGACCGAGGAAGTCGGCTGCTGAGCGCAGCAGCTGGTCACGAGTGGTCGACATGCAACGACTATAGCTCATTTGATACGAAACTGTCTCATCCGGATTTGTTCGACCCCCTCGGCGGGCTTCCGATTTAAGGCAGGATCAACGTCATGGATCAGATGTGGGCCAACCGTGCCGCCAGTGCGGAAGCTGCGATCGCTAAGCGGCACCTCAGTCGGCTGTGGGGGATACCGGGCACCCAGCTGGGCGTAGTCGCCTGGCCTGCCACGAAACAGCATTCGCGATTCGGAATCTGGCATTACTGGTGGCAGGCCCATCTGCTGGACAACCTGGTCGATGCCCAGCTGCGCGACCCCCAGCCTGAACGCGTGAAGTCGATCACCCGGCAGATCCGCGGACATCGTTTCCGCAACCTCGGGTCTTGGGTCAACGACTACTACGACGATATGGCCTGGCTGGCCCTAGCGTTGGAGCGCGCGGGCCGGTTGGCCGGGGTAGGCCGCCCGAGGGCGCAGGAAAAGCTCGCCGCGCAGTTCCGAGACGCCTGGGTGCCCGAGGACGGCGGCGGAATACCCTGGCGCAAGCAGGATCAGTTCTTCAACGCGCCGGCCAACGGGCCAGCGGGTATCTTCCTGGCCCGCCACGAGGATCGGTTGCGGCGAGCCCAACAGATGGCCGACTGGATCAATGAGACATTGATCGACCCCGAAACTCACCTGGTGTTCGACGGCATCAAGGCCGGCTCGATGGTTCGAGCTCAGTACACGTACTGCCAGGGCGTGGTGCTCGGTTTGGAAACCGAACTGGCCGACCGCAGCGAGGACGGCAGGCATGCCGGACGGGTGCACCGGCTGGTTGCTGCGGTTGCCGAACACATGGCGCCCGACGGTGTGATTAAAGGTACCGGTGGTGGTGACGGCGGTTTGTTCAACGGGATCCTGGCGCGCTATCTGGCACTGGTGGCCACCTCGCTTCCTCGGTGCGGGCCCGAGGACGAGAAAGCCCGTCAGACCGCGCGTTCCCTGGTGCTCCGGTCGGCGGCAGCCGCGTGGGAGCATCGCCAGACGGCCGAGGGCCTACCGTTGTTCAGCGCGTTCTGGGATCGATTCGCCGAACTTCCGACGTTGGGGACCCAAGAGGCACAGATCATCGGGGGTGCGGTCAACTCTTCGCAGACTCCGGAGCGTGATCTGTCCGTGCAGTTGGCGGGTTGGATGTTGATGGAGGCCGCCCACACCGTGGCCGACGACGATTCGGCTCCGGTCGGGGGCGATGGCGCACCCGAGCAGTGACTGAACCGGCGGCCCCGCGGGGTTGGAGCCGCGATATCAGGCTGTCGCCTCCGGTTCAGCGGTCGCGCCGGACTGTTTGGCGGCCTTGCGCCGCTTGAGCCATTCGAAGAGCATCGGCAGGACCGAGACCACCACGATCCCGATGACGATCGGTTCGAGCAGGTGCTGGATGATCTCGAAGCGGCCCAGCCAGTATCCCAGCACTGTCAGGCCGATGCCCCACACTGCTGCGCCGACGGCGTTGTACAGGGTGAATACGGCGTAGTGCATCTTGGCAGCGCCGGCGGTGATAGGCGCGAGCGTACGTACGATCGGCACAAAACGTGCGATCACGATGGCGAACGGACCACGCTTCTCGAAGAACAAGTGGGCTTCGTCCAGATAGCGTTGTTTGAGAAATCGTGCGTCGGGTTTGAACATGGCGGTGCCGACGTTGCGCCCAATCCAGTAGCCCACCTGGCCACCGAGCACTGCGGCGATCGGGATGAACACCACCAGCTGCCAGAGGGCGAAATTGGCCTGAACTGTTCCGTCCTGGGCTGCGGTCGCAGTACCGGCTGCAAGCATCCCCGCCACGAACAGCAACGAATCGCCGGGCAGGACCGGGAACAGCACACCGGACTCGACGAACACCACGACCAGCAGCCCGACCAGTGCCCAGGTCCCGAAGTAGCTGAGGAGGATGATCGGGTCCAGGAAATCGGGCATCAGCGCGAGGTTGTCCACGGTCACGGGTTCTAAGGGTACCGGCTGGGTGTGCGGCCCGAACCTGAGTAATCGGTGGCTCGTCGGCACGGGTGCACTGATTCTGGGGCGCTCGGTTCCTTGGTGAGCCGGACGGCTCCTGGATGGCCGCAAGATGGCCGCAAGATGGCTAGCACTGGGTCGTTCTAGACAGCCGTTCTAAGGTGGGCGCTATGAGCCGGAGGGGTGATCGCGGCCCGCAGTCCACACTGTGGTCGCCTCGGGAGGCGGAGTTGCTCGCGGTGACATTGCGGCTGCTGCAGGAACACGGGTATGACCGATTGACGGTGGACGCGGTCGCGGCCACCGCCCGCTCCAGCAAGGCGACGGTCTACCGGCGCTGGCCGTCCAAAGCGGAATTGGTGTTGGCGGCGGTGGTCGAAGGCATCGGTCAGGTCGTGGTGCCACCGGATACCGGTACCCTTCGGGGTGATTTGCTGCGGCTCGGCGAGCTCATTTCCGAGCAGGCCCGCCAGCACGCGAGCACCATGCGCGCGGTACTTGTCGAGGTTTCGCGTAACCCTGCGCTCAACGACGCAATGCAGCACGAGTTCGTTGATCAACGAAAGGCCGTGGTTCACACCATCCTGCACCAGGCCGTTGGCCGTGGTGAGATCGAGGAAAGCGCCATCAGCGACGAACTGTGGGATCTACTGCCCGGATATCTGGTGTTCCGCAGCATCGTCCCCGGGCAACAGCCCCCTACCCGCGACACCGTCCAAGCCATCGTCGACGATGTCCTCCTTCCGAGTCTCACACGATTCACCCGGTAGGCGCCGGCGTGGGCAAGGCTGGGCTCCGCCAACCCGCCTCCGACCCGAGCCCGACGCGGCGGCCGCCGCTATCGGATAGACGGCGATTAGCTCGAGGTGGCCCCGCACTTGTCTAACCGGGCTTAGGGTTTGGCTGACAGCTGCTTCGAACACTGGTGGTGAGTGCATTGCCGAAAGCGTGGTCCGGCCAAGTCGCGACTGACATCAGGGACGCCGAGCCGGACTGGGGGCCGTATCTTCAGCCCACCGCGCCACCGGGGGCGCCCAATGTCTTGATGATCGTGTGGGACGACGTCGGCTTCGGTGCGCTGGAACCGTTCGGCGGACCGATCGAGACGCCCACCATGCAGCGGATCGCGGACAACGGCGTGCGGTACTCGAACTTCCACACCACCGCGTTATGTTCGCCGACCCGCTCGAGCCTGCTCAACGGGCGCAATGCGACGTCGAACAACATGGCCTGCATCACCGAGGCCGCGGCGGGTTTCCCGGGTTTCTCGGGCCGCGTCCCGTTCGAGAACGCCATGATCTCTGAGGTACTCAACACCGAGGGCTGGAACACTTACGCCCTGGGCAAGTGGCATCTCACGCCCAGCGAGGAGAGCGACGCTTCGTCCTGGAAGGGTCGGTGGCCGCTGGGCCGGGGGTTCGAGCGGTTCTACGGATTCCTCGGCGGTGAGACCCATCAGTGGTATCCGGACCTGGTGTATGACAACCACACCGTTGACCCGCCGGCCACGCCGGAGGAGGGCTATCACCTCTCGGCCGATCTGGCAGACAAAGCAATCAGGTTCATCCGCGACGCGAAGGCGGTCGCGCCGCAGAAGCCGTGGTTCATGTACTTCTGCCCCGGCTGTGGCCATGCGCCGCACCACGTGTTCAAAGAATGGGCGGATCGCTACCAGGGACGGTTCGACGAAGGCTACGAGGCGATCCGGGCCACCATTTTGGCCAAGCAGAAACAAATTGGATTGCTGCCCGACGATGTGGAGCTGTCACCGATCAACCCGCATGGCGAGCCGGATGTCACCGGACCGGAGGGCCAACCCTGGCCGGAACTGGACTTTGTGCGCCCGTGGGATTCGCTGAACGACGACGAACGGCGGCTGTTCATCCGGATGGCCGAGGTATACGCCGGGTTCGTATCGCACACCGACTTCGAGATCGGCAGGGTGATCGACTACCTGGAGGAGTCCGGGCAGCTCGACAACACCATCATCGTGGTCGTCTCCGACAACGGGTCCAGCGGCGAAGGCGGGCCCAACGGATCCTTCAACGAGAACAAGTTTTTCAACAACGTCCCGGACACGATCGAGGCGAATCTCGCCCGGATCGACGACCTGGGCGGGCCCAGCGCATACAACCACTACAACACCGGCTGGGCCTGGGCGTTGGACACTCCGTTCCCGTATTGGAAGCGTTTCGCCGGCTACGAGGGCGGCGTGGCCGATCCGCTGATCGTCTCGTGGCCGGCCGGAATCGCCGCGCGGGGCGAGATTCGCAACCAGTACGTGCATGCGGTTGACGTGGTGCCGACGTTGTATGACCTGCTCGGCATCACTCCACCTGAGTCGCTCAACGGTTGGACGCAGAGCCCCATCGAGGGTCAGAGCTTCGCATCGTCGTTCACCGACGCGCAGGCTCCCGGCCGGGCGAGCCAGTTCTACTCCATGCTGGGAATGCGTGCGCTGTATCACGAGGGCTGGCTGGCCACTGCTTTGCACCCGCCGCTGTCGGGCTGGAGCAATTTCGACAAAGACGTGTGGGAGCTGTACGACCTGCGCATCGACCGCACTCAAATGCACAACCTGGCCGACGCGAAACCTGAGCTGCTCGAGAAGCTCAAGGGTCTGTGGTTCTACAACGCGGGGCTGTACAAGGGTCTGCCGCTTGACGATCGAACCGCGCTGGAGATCATGACCTCGCCGCGCCCCGAGCCTGGCGAACCGCGGTCGCGCTACGTCTACTACCCCGACACTGCCGACGTTCCCGAGTCTGTCTCGGTGAACATTCGCGGGCGCTCCTACACCGTCGCCGCTGCCGTGACGATCGACACCGCGGAGGCGGAAGGGGTGCTGTTCGCCCATGGCGGCGTGGCCGGGGGGCACAGCCTGTTCATCAAGGACGGCCGGCTGCACTACGTCTACAACTGGCTCGGAGAACGCATCCAGACAATCAGCTCACCGGATGCGATCGACGTCGGCACCCATGTGCTGACCGCCGAATTCGCCAAGACCGGCAACGAATCGGGAACCCACAGCGCCGTTGGCAAGCTGACCCTCTACGTGGACACCGAGGTGGTGGCCGACGCCGAGATCGCGACTCAGCCCGGCACGTTCTCACTGACCGGGGACGGGCTCTGTGTCGGCCGCGACAGCGGGTCGGCGGTCGCCGACTACCCGCCGCCCTTCCCGTTCGTCGGGGGCACGATCGATCGGGTGATCGTCGATGTCAGCGGCGATCCATACGTCGACCACGAGAAGCAGGTCTTGGCTTACATCATCCGTGACTAGGTGGGTGCCGGCCGACCCTAAATTGCACAGCAGCTGCGCCAAAGTGGCGACTCTTCTCATCCCTCCCAATGATGAAGACCACTGATGATGCGAGGAGCCGGGACGGATGCCGAACCCCCGACGTCGGAAGCGAGCGTACCCGCGACTTGTCCGGGTGCGGACTGTACGGTACCGTACCGCCAGCTGTCGATCGCTCTTTGCGGTGCTGGGACGTGACCAGGCCCGATCTGGCGTTCTCAGCTATCGAAAGGCCAACGGGTGAAGATGATTTCGATTGGAAGCCTGATCAAGCGTGGCTGGATGGTGCTGGTGGCCGTCGTGGTCGTCGCGGTGGCGGGATTCAGCGTCTATCGGTTGCACGGAATCTTCGGTTCGGACCAGGATGATGGCACTGCCGGCTGGGTCTCGAACGAGATCGTTGCGTTCAATCCCAAGCACGTGGTGCTAGAAGTCTTCGGTGTGCCCGGCGCCGTGGCGACAATCAACTATTTGGACGTCAACGCACAGCCGCAGCGCGTCGACGACGCGACTCTGCCGTGGTCGCACACGATTACCACTACCGATCCGTCGGTGTTCGCCAACGTCGTCGCGCAGGGCGACGGCGATTCCATCGGCTGCCGCATCACCGTTGACGGTGTCGTCACCGACGAAAGGTCGGTCTACAACATGAACGCCTACACCTTCTGCCTCGATAAATCCTCGTGAGTGATCGTCAAGTTCGGCCGGGGTCGCGGCTGTCGCGCACAATTCGGCGGCTGTCGGTGCCGATCATCCTGGTATGGCTCGCCGTCGCCGCCATCACCAACGCTGCGGTACCGCAACTGGAGGTGGTCGGCAAGGCGCAGAACGTGTCCCTGAGCCCCAGTGACGCACCGTCGCTACAGGCGATGAAACGGATCGGCGAAGTGTTCGAGGAATTCGATTCCGACAGCGCTGCGATGATCGTGCTGGAAGGAGACCAGCCTCTGGGCGCCGATGCCCACCGGTATTACGACACGCTCGTTGGTCGGCTCACACAGGACACGAAGCACGTGGAGCACGTCCAGAATTTCTGGGGGGATCCGCTGACGGCGGCCGGATCGCAAAGCTCCGACGGCAAAGCCGCCTATGTACAGGTCTATCTCCGGGGCAATCAAGGCGAGGCGCTATCCCTCGAGTCGGTCGACGCGGTCCGTGAAATCCTGGCTGATACGCCCGCCCCTGACGGCGTGAAGGCCTATGTCACTGGCGCGGCGCCAGTGATCGCCGACCAGTTCGAGGTCGGTAGCGAAAGCACCGACAAAGTCACTGCGATCACCTTCCTGGTGATCGCAGTGATGTTGTTCTTCGTGTTCCGCTCCGTGGTCACGACGCTTCTGGCATTGGTGATGGTCCTGATCGAGGTCGCCGCCGCACGCGGTGTGGTCGCCGCCCTCGCACACTTCGGGGTCATCGGGTTATCGACGTACTCAACCAATCTGCTCACGTTGTTGGTCATCGCCGCGGGCACCGACTACGCAATATTCTTCCTTGGCCGATACCACGAGGCGCGGCTGGCGGACGAGGGTCGAGAAGCGGCATATCACAAGATGTTCGCTGGAACGGCACACGTCGTGTTGGGTTCCGGGCTCACGATCGCCGGTGCGGTGGCCTGCCTGAGCTTCACCCGGCTTCCATACTTTCAAACCCTGGGCGTCCCCGCCGCGATTGGGATCTTGGTCGCGCTGACAGCTGCGCTCACCCTGGGCCCGGCGATGATCACTGCGGCAAGCCTTTTCGGTCTTTTCGATCCCAAGCGCAGGATCGGAACGCGGGGATGGCGCCGCATCGGAACGGCGATCGTCCGCTGGCCCGGGCCCGTCTTTGTAGTCGCCTCCGCGGCCGCCATGGTGGGCATGCTCGCTCTGCCGGGCTATCAGCCCAATTACGATATGCGCCCCTTCTTACCTGACAGCGCCCCGTCCAACGTCGGTTATGCGGCAGCGGAACGCCATTTCTCGCCAGCCCGGCTGCAACCCGAGTTGCTCATGATCGAGACAGATCGAGATCTTCGGAATTCGGCTGATTTCCTGATCCTCGAAAAGATAGCCAAGGCAGTGCTGTACACGCCCGGCATCGCCCAGGTGCAGTCCATCACCCGGCCCCTCGGGACGCCCATCAAACACAGCTCGATCCCCTTTCAGATCAGCATGCAAAGTGCCGGCCAGATCATGAATCTGAAGTACCAGCAAGACAATGCGGCCAGCTTGCTCAAGCAGGCTGCCGAGATTGACAAGTCGATCGCAATCTTGCAGCAGCAATACGCGCTGCAGCAGCAGGCCGCCGAAGCCACTTCCGAGCAAGCCGAAGCGTTTCGCGAAACCGTCGTCACCGTCAGCGAGCTGCGCGACAAGATCGCCAACTTTGACGATTTCCTACGACCGCTGCGCAACTACTTCTACTGGGAGCCGCACTGCTTCGACATCCCCGTCTGCTGGGCTCTGCGATCCATCTTCGACGCAATCGACGGGATCAATTCGCTCACTGAGCAGTTCGGAAAGGTCACCACAAGTATCGACAAACTCGACGCCCTGCAGCCGAAATTGGTGGCACTGATACCGCCCCAGATCGCCAGCCAGCAGACCAACCGTGACCTGATATTGTCCAGCCACGCAATCCAAGCCGGGATTTTGGACCAGACGGCCGCGGCGATCGACAATGCGACCGCGATGGGCGAGGCCTTCGACACCGCCAAAAACGACGATTCCTTCTATCTACCGCCGGAAGCCTTCGACAACCCCGACTTCAAGCGTGGCTTGAAGCTGTTTCTTTCGCCGGACGGCAAGGCCGCCCGCATGATCATCACCCATGAAGGTGAACCCGCAGGCCCCGAGGCCATCGCGAACGTCGACGCGATCAAGCAGGCCGCGAAGGAAGCTTTGAAGGCCACCCCGCTGGCCGGGGCAAAGGTCTATCTCGCCGGTACCGCAGCGACCTACAAGGACATCCAGGACGGTGCCAAATATGACCTACTGATCGCCGCGATCGCCGCGCTGAGCCTCATCTTGCTCGTCATCATGATGATTACGCGAAGTTTGGTCGCAGCGTTGGTCATCGTTGGCACCGTGGCCGTGTCCTTGGGTACCGCATTTGGCATGTCTGTTCTGCTGTGGCAATACATCCTTGGTATTCAGCTGTATTGGGTTGTGCTGGCCCTAGCGATCATCGTGCTCTTGGGGGTGGGGTCGGATTACAACCTGCTGCTGATCTCCCGGTTCAAAGAGGAACGCGATGCAGGCTTGCAGACCGGCATCATCCGCGCCATGGGCAGCACCGGTGGAGTCGTGACCGCCGCCGGCCTCGTGTTCGCCGCCACTATGGCCACGTTCATGTTCAGTGATCTGATGGTGCTCGCCCAGGTAGGCACCACCATCGCGCTCGGCTTGCTGTTTGACACTCTGCTCGTGCGGGCATTCTTGACTCCGTCGATTGCCGCGCTGCTCGGGCGCTGGTTCTGGTGGCCGCAACGGGTGCGTCCCCGCCCGTCCAGCCAGATGCTGCGGCCTTACGGATCGCGGCCCCTGGTTCGTGCGCTTCTTCGCAGCGAACCGAAAGACGTTGGCTGACTTCCTAGTTGCCGTTTCCGGCCCACCGGGCACTCCGGGGGCACATCTGGAGGTTCTTACCTGGAGATGTGGGCGACGCTGTTGCGGCCGGATTGTTTGGCTTGGTACATCGCGGTGTCGGCGCGGGCGGTGATCGAGTCGGCGGATTCACCGGGGGTGGAAATGGTGGCACCGATGCTCAGGGTCGCGTGGATGGTCTGGCCGTCATGGCGGATCGGTTCAGCGGCGCAACCACGGATCGTCTCGGCGATGTCGGCGACCTCGTCGATATTATGGATATTGGGGAGCAGAACCAGCATTTCGTCTCCTCCGGTGCGACCCACGATGTCCCCGTCCCGCACGCAGCTGCGGATACGGTCGGCCATTGTCGTGAGTATGACGTCGCCGGCGGCGTGACCATAGGTGTCGTTGATGGCTTTGAACTTGTCTACGTCGCAGAACAGAACGCCTACGTGTGGCCCGGGGTCTCGTGAGTCGACCAGCGCCGTCTGCAGTCGGGCGATGGTCTCACCACGGTTGACCAGCCCCGTGAGCGTGTCGAACCGGGCCAACCGTTGCAGCAGGCGCTCGGCCTCGACCAACTCGTCGACCAGACGCAGCGCCATCAACATTCCATCGATGTCGCCGGCGGCGTCGACGTAAGGCTTGCAGTGGCCGTCGACCCAATGGTAGTTGCCGTCGGCAGCGCGGACTCGGAAGCGGCTGATCACCGATCCGCCGGGGGCGATCTCGCTTTGCGCGGCTTCCACCCGATCGATGTCGTCGGGGTGGATACGCGAGCTGAAGTCCGAGCCGATCCACTGCGGCGGTGCGTCGCCGAACGCGGTCTGTACCGACGGCGAGACCCAGACCACCTCGGTGCCGTGCAAGTGAAAAATGGTGGAGGCGTTCAGGAGAACGACGACGTCGACCAGATTCTCAGCCAGGATGCGGTAGCGGGCCTCAGCCTCAGCGCGCTCACGGCTGGCCCGCTCCTTCTCGATGAGCAGTTTCTGTTCACGCTGGCCGAGGTAGA
>JBMYXJ010000044.1:0-10600 GCA_049608285.1 Mycobacterium sp.
GGCCCCAGGCTCTTTCTTCCGACAGGATGGTACGCCGGATCCGCACTGTCCCCGGGGCGCACTGAGCCGATTGGAGGCGAAGTTGGCTGACGCGGGTATCACAGCCCTGGTTGGCCACGAGATGGAGTTCGTCCTTGTGGCCCCGGACGGCGAGCCCTTGCCGGCACATCTGTGGGCGCAGTACGGCCTGGCTGGGGTACTGGAGTATGAAGGATTCGTCCGAGATGTCACCGACGCCGCCACCGCCTCGGGTGTGGCCATCGAGCAATTCCACCCCGAATACGGCGTCAACCAGTTCGAGATTTCATTGGCCCCACAGGAACCCGTGGCCGCGGCCGACGAGCTGATGCTGCTGCGGATCATTGTCGGCAGGGTGGCAAGAAGGCACGGAATGCGGGCCAGCCTGTCACCGGTTCCCTTCGCAGGAAGTGTCGGTTCTGGTGCGCATCAGCACTTTTCGCTTATCCGCGGAGAATCCCCGCTGTTCGCTGACGGTGCCGGCCCTTCGGGGATGACGGCGGCCGGCGCCTCCGCAGTGGCCGGAGTACTCGCCGGGTTGGAACAAGCGCAGGGCGTGCTGTGCGGCTCGGTCCTGTCCGGACTCCGCATGCAACCCGGCCGCTGGGCAGGTGCGCACATCTGCTGGGGTACTGAGAATCGAGAGGCAGCAATACGTTTTCTGCCGGGGGGAGGGGCCAACCCGCGCGGCGGCAACGTCGAAGTCAAGGTGATTGACCCGTCGGCGAACCCCTACCTCGCCTCAGCCGCGATCCTCGGCCTGGCGCTCGACGGCATCGATCGCGCGCTGCCGCTACCTGCCCAGGTGACCGTCGACCCAGCCACGCTGAGCGATGCCCAGCGCAAGAAGGCTGGCGTCGTCGCGCTGACGCGAAACCAATCCGAGGCGATCGAGGCACTCGACCAGTCCTCGCTGTTACGCGGTGTTCTCGGGGACGAGGTGGTCGACGCTGTCGTGGCGGTTCGACGGTATGAACATGACAGCTATGCCGATCTGCCGCCCAGTGAGCTTGCCGAGAAGTTCCGCCTCTCCTGGAGTGTGTAAGCGACGCGCCGACGCGGGCCGGGTTGTCGACTTGATCACGCGCGGAAATGGTCCCGTCGACGACCGTCCCGCCGGTAGATCTTGAGATCCAGCATCAGTTATCCCTCACACCAGGCCGGTGGCGTCGAAGACCCACGACATGTCGGCCTTGGCGAAGTCGTCCAGCCACCTCGGCGGCGCATGCTCGGCTAACGCACCCAAATCCCAGTAGTCCTTCCACAGTGAGATCTTGCCGCCCTCGACGCGATGTACGGTGACGAACTCCAGAATCGCAGATTCACCTGTCTCCCAATGCCATTCCTCCCGATGCTCATACATGACGTCAACGCCATTGCTGACCATCAGGCCGGTGAAGTTCTCATAGGAAGCCAACGGTTCCAGCCCGATCTTCAGACGTTTCACTATGTCGGCTGGTCCGCGCGCCGCCGCGGCAGGCCCCACCGGCATATCGAGATAGAGGCAATCCTGTGACAGGTAACTCTTCACCGCCTGCCAGTCACGGTCTGACAACGCCGCCCACATCCCGTAGACGGCTTCTTCGACCTGCGTCTCCTGACTGCTCTCAACCGACATGCGCCAACGCGCCTTCCCGCTCCGTCACCGCAGGGGCGCTACGCGCGGCGCGCAGAAACCTTCCGGTGCGCTGTGTTCCGAGCACCGCTGTCGGATGACCGTCGAGAAATACCGCCCTGCCTCCAACAAATACCGCTGTCACGGTGTCGTCATTGCGGTTCACCATCCTGGGCAGGCCGCCATATTGATCGACCGGCTCCTCGGCGTAGGCGTCCAGAACCGAATCCAGATGTTCGGGGTCAATGATGACGAGATCGGCACGATCACCGACGCGCAGGTGGCCTGCATCGATGCGGTACCAGTCCGCCAGTTCACCGGTAAGCCGGTGCACCGCCTGCTCGATGCTCATGAACGGAGAACCTGATCGCTCGGAGTCCCGCACGTGGCGCAGTAGTCGCAGCCCCATGTTGTAGAAAGCCATGTTGCGCAGGTGGGCTCCGGCGTCGGAGAACCCCATCTGGATGCCGGAGTCGCTGGCGAGCTTCTTGAGTACCTCTGGGCGGTGGTTGGAAATGGTCGTACGCCATCGCAGCGCACTGCCATGTTCGAGTACCAGATCGAGGAATGCATCGACCGGGTGCACGCCACCGCGGTCACAGCCCACTTGACCGAAAGACTTTCCGATCACCGATTCGTCTGGGCAACCCACGATTTCGGCATCGAAGAAGTCACGATGCCACACGCGCAGACCAAACTTGCTGTCATATTCCTTCCTAAACTGCCGACGGTAGGATTCGTCGCGCATCAATTCGTCTCGCTCCAAAGCGTCTCGCAGATGAAGAGCCTCCGCACCTGAACCGAGCTCCTCGAAGATGACGAGGTCGATACCGTCGGCGTAGACCTCGAACGGCACCGGCAGGTGTTGCCAGCGAAAGTTGCCACCCAACTTATTGATCAGCCTGGCAACGGGTCCCAGCATCTTCACGGCGAGCGGATTGGACTTGACGTCGGCGGCGGAAAGTAAGCTGGTCTTGAGTGAATTACGGAAAATGCCGAGCGACTGAGCGGCCTGAGAAGCCAAGTTGAGCGGGTTCTCAACGTCGGGCCCAGACTGCAAGATCCGCCCGGACCGGCGCAATAGCGCCTTCAGGCGGCGCAACTCGCGCGGTTTCGCATAGGTTGACGGCAAAGTGCGTGAACGGCAGACCTCTCCGTCTACTTTATCGAAAAGTAGCTGCTGAGAGGACATTCCGACGAAGCCGGCGCGCAGTGCCTCGGTGAGCATGCGCTCCATTTGCGCCTGTTCACTCCTGGTCGGACGCTCTTCCTTGCGGGTGGCCCGGTCCAGACCCATTGTCGCGGCACGCATATCGGAGTGGCCGATGAATGCCGCGACATTCGGCCCGAGCGGGCGTGATTCCAAAGCCGTGATGTATTCCCGGCCGTTCGCCCAGTTCTTGTGCTGATCCACCGCATCGATGACATATTCACGAGGGATGGCTTCCACGCGACCGAACAGATCCCCGGCGTCCACCCCGTCGACGTAGACAGTCGATAGCGAGCACGATCCGAGCAGCACGGTAGTCACGCCGTGGCGTAGCGATTCCGAGAGCGAGGGCCCACCCAACACCTCGACGTCGTAGTGCGTGTGGATATCGAGCATGCCGGGCAGCACCCACTTACCCCTGGCATCGATCACTTGAGGGCAGTCGGCCTCCTCTATTTCGCCAGGGGTGATCGATGCGACGTGCCCGTCACGGATACCGAGGTTGCGCACCGCCGACGCCGCTCCGGTGCCATCGAACCAACGGCCGTTACGGATGATCGTGTCGTATCTCGTCTCGGTGCTCACAATGCCCAATCGAACAGCGCACGCCGGCAAGTGTCAACGAAATCGGTGAACAGATTTCATGTTCTGTCTATTACCTTGGTGACCTGCGACGACGCCATTCGCCGACATTGGGGCCCCGATGTGACTTACCATCCATGAATGTTTCGGACGTTCATCGTGTTGGCAGCCTCCGCGCTGGTTCTCGGCTCGACTTCAGGAATAGCCGGTGCCCAGCCGGACCAGTCGGACCAGCCCGACCAGTCACCATGCAACTACACACTGACCCCGCCCACCGTGGTGAACGTGTCGGGTACCGACATGGTGACCGCAACGGTGTCGATAGGGGCGTGCGACGGCGCGGTCCCCTTCCAGACGGTGGCATGCGTCAAGATGCAGGGCGGCGATGGCCCGGGCCAGTGCGCAAAAGGGCGTGGCCTGGTTCCCGCGCAAGTCTTCTACCAGCCGTACCACCCGGGCGCCACGTACACCTCGACCGGGCGCGGCTGCGCTTCCATGGGGAACCCGCCGCAGAAGTACTGCCAAGAGACCGGGCCGAGCGCCGCCACGCTCTGAAGCGCGCGCCAGCGCTTCAAACTCTCCACGACACCGGCAGCCGTTTAATCCCGTGGATGAACGCTGAGTGGAGCCGGTCGGGTTCCTCGCTGGCGTGAATATCGGGAATTCGCCGATGCAGTTCCTCGAAAGCCACGGTGATCTCGCGTCGTGCCAGGTTGGCGCCGAGGCAGAAATGTGCGCCGCCACCACCGAACCCGACGTGCGGGTTGGGGTGCCGGCAAACGTCGAATTTCCAGGGATCGGCGAACTTGGACTCGTCACGGTTAGCCGAGCCGTACCACAGCGTGACCTTTTCTCCCGCACCTATTTTCACGTCGCCGATCTCTACATCGCAGGTCGTAGTGCGACGCATGTAGGCCACCGGGGAGGCCCACCGCACAATCTCATCGACCGCGGTCGGCGCGACCACGCGGAAATTCGACCACCACAGTTCGCGCTGCTCAGGATACCGGCTGAGCGCCAACACGCCGTGGCTGATCGCATTGCGGGTGGTTTCGTTGCCCGCAACGACCAACAGGATGAAGAACGAGGCCACTTCAGAGGACGACAACCGCTGGCCGTCGAGTTCCGCCTGCACCAGGCTGGTCGTCAGGTCGCCGCCCGGCCGTTCGCGACGATCCTCAGCCAGCTGTTTGGCGTAGGCGCCGATCGCCCTCGCGACCGAGACAAATTCCTTGTAGTCGGTAGCGATACCGGGGTCACCGAAGCCCAGAATCACGTTAGTCCAATGGAAGACCCGAGCGTGGTCTTGCTCTGGTATGCCCATCATGTCGCAGATGATCTGCAGTGGTAGCGGACCGGCCAGCTCCGAAACCAACTCGCCGCGCCCGTCGGGGTGCCTGATAACCATCTCCTCGACCAGGCGTCGCGCACGCCGCCGCACCGAGTCCTCGATGAGCCCCAGCACTTTTGGGGTGAATGCGCTGCGCACGATATTGCGCAGCCGGCTGTGCCGCGGGTCATCCATGGCAATCATCGAGCCGAAGTACTCGTTCAGGGCGGCGGCCTGGTCACCAATCGTGATGCCGCTGGCTGAGCTGAACAGCTCGGGATGTCGACTGGCGTAGAACACGTCGTCGTAGCGGGTGAGCGCCCAGTGCCCGGCGACCTCAGCGTCGGCGTCGGCAAGGACGATTGCGTCGTGGAACGTAATCGGCGCTTCTCGGCGAAGCGCGGCAAATGCCCCGTCGCGGATGTCGTCGTCGAGGCCCCAGAACTCCCAACTGCCCAGGTCAATGTCCGACAATGGAACCTTGGGTGGAGCGACCCCATTGGTTCGGGTTACACCCGCTCTTGAGCCCATGTAGGCCTAGCGTATCCGCGCGGCGCGGAGTTGGTGACCCCATAGCAGGTCCGCAGGTGCCGTACCCGTGGCCTCGTCGCCCATCAGCCCTCCGCGACGGCTTTGATGCGCTCAAGGGTCTTGCGCATGTCCCGAATGTTCCGGCGCCGTCGAAGTTGACCCCCGAGCACCGAGTACAACGACATCAGCAGGTTTTGGTCCAAGCGGAACGACTCCGTGACCTCGGTGACCGAACCCAATGGCGTAAGCCGATAGTGCCAATTGTTGACCGGTCGGTCGCCTGCGAGTACCTCGAAGCCGAACTCACGGCCCGGGTCGCAGGCCGTGACCCGACACGTCGTCCAGTAGATCGGACCGATCTCGTTTCGCCGCACATGTCCGCGGAAGCGCGCACCCAGCGCTGGGCCGGTGGCTCCGTCAAGCCATTCCGCTTCGAACGTCTCCGGCGAGAAGCTGCCGATGTTGGAGACGTCCGCGATTAGTTCCCATATCTGCTCCGCCGGTGCCGCCATCGACACCGTGACTGAGCCCTCCATCATCGCGCTCCTTTGCACTGTCTTTCATGGTATGACCGCTACATTCGGGTAGGTCACACGGCCGCCAGAAAGCCCTGAGACCACGCAGGGCCGACCACCTAACCCTTGTCTAGAAAATCTCAGTGGTTTGCTGATTGCCTGATTTCACCTTAGATGCCCGGAATCTGAAGCCGCACTATCCAAGTTATGTAGTCAGTCCCGGTGAGGTCTGCAACCAGTACATGCGTTGCCTCACCAACCGCGCCGATCTCCTCGACCACGGATACCCAGCGTCTCCAGAGATTGCCCTCTACGAAGGGCTGATATCGGGGTAGGTGCGCGCCGGCGGCCCCGGCTCATCCTTGGCCGCATCTCGGCGCCGGGCGGCCATCCCGGCAAGTGCCTCCAAGACCACCCGGTGGGCGGCGTTGACCGTCAGTTCGGCGTGGTCATAGGCAGGTGCCACCTCGACGACATCCACGCCGGCGACATCGTGCTGATAGCACAGTTGGCGGACCATGCGCAGCAGGTCCACGGTCGTGATGCCGCCCGGCTCCGGGGTACCTGTGCCCGGTGCGTGCGCCGGATCAAGTACGTCGATGTCGACCGAGACGTAGAGCTTGTCGGCCATGGCCAAGGCTTCACCCACCGCATCGCGCATTACGTCTTTGAAGCCACGCTCCCAAATTTCCTGCATGGTGTGCCATGTCATTCCCTGTTCGAGCATCCACTCGAACGTGTCTTGGGGTGGCCAGTATCCGCGCAAACCGACTTGGACGAAATGAGTCCCGGGAACGGCACCGGATTCGATCAGCCGCCGCATCGGCGTGCCATGGCTTGCCAGGTTGCCCTCGATCTCGTCAGCGGTGTCCGCGTGGGCGTCGAAGTGCACAATGCCAACGTTGCCGTACCCGTGCACGTCGGCCACCGCGGTAGCGGCCGGCCAAGTGATTGAATGATCGCCGCCGAGGATGACCGGGACTATCTCGCGCTCAGCAAGTGCGCGAACGCGCTCGCGAATGTTGCTGTGCGACAGCTCAGTCTGGCCGTGCGGACAATATGCGTCGCCGAAATCGACAACCTCCAGCCAATCGAAGATCTCAAGTCCGAGGTCCAGGTGGTAGGTACCGGGCTCATAGGCCGTCGCACGGATCGCGCGCGGGCCGAAACGTGCCCCTGGCCGATTAGTTGTGCCGACGTCGAAGGGTGCGCCAACGATCGCCGCATCCGGTTTCCACGCATCAAGCTGTTCGACCTCTGTCAGAAAGGGTCGGTGGCCGAAAGACGCCAGGCCAGCGTGGGCCAGATCAAGTTGCTCGGCCATCCCAGGCGGAAGCTCGCGCTGATCGTCGCGATCGTGCCCCATGAGAAGACCGTACCGGGCATGGAGTCGCCCGGAGGCTCGATGTCAGCTAGTCGCGGACTTACTTAGCGCATCGCGCAACGCCCTAGGAATCGGCTGTTTGGTCCAGTCTTCGGTAGACACCACGACATAGACATTGTGCCCTTGCACGGCGATCTGCTCGTCAGCCCCCGGTGCCTTACGGCGCACACCGAATCCCACAGTGAAGCTCGTCACGCCGATCCGGGTGCACTCCGCGGTGACGCGCACCCCGTCACGCCACCGCACCGGTGCCAAGAAGTCGATTTCGCTGTGCACCACCTGGAAGTCGTAACCAGTCGACGTCAATTCCGGATATGTCAGACCGAGGTCCCCGATGAGCCCGGTGCACGCCTCATCGAACCAAGTCAGGTAGTGACCGTTGAAAACCACGCCCTGTTGATCGATCTCGGCGTAGCGAGGCACGATCGGCAGCGAAAACGCGGTCACAGAAATCACACTAGCCACCGGTGTCGACCAATCGGCCCGCGCTGATAGGTGTTGAATCTCACGTTCGCCCATCTGCAGCAGGCCCTCCGACCGGATGGCCCCGCCGCCGAGGACGAGGTCCGCTCGACACGAAGCGGATTGGCGCAAACGAGCCCATCTGGTCAAAGAACCCCGCGGAGCACCGGCGATGGCCGCCAAGCGCCAGGACCCGACACCGCCCGGAGCAACCGTGGTGATCCCTTCTAGGCGGCAACATCGGCCCGAAGATGCTCCCGAACATCCCGCCTGAATGGCTGCCTGGGGGATTCCACAGGTGTGCAATTTCGGTTAGGTAACGGGTATGGTCGCCCGGAATTGCGCCACATCGTCCCACTGGAGGACCGTGGACGTTCAAAGGAGTGTTTTGTGGACGCAGTACTGGGCTTATCGGTGACGCCGTCTGCCGTCGGTCTGGTTCTTGTACAAGGACAGGGCGCCGACAGTACAACGGTGGACGGCGCGGGCTTCGAGCTCGATGGCAAGGGCTCGTTGAGCGCACTTCAGACATCTGACCAGGCAGCTGCGGCGGTGTTGCGCAGCGAGGCGATGGCCGCGGACCGGGGCCACCGGGTGCACTCCATCGGCGTGACCTGGAGCGACGAATCAGACGCCGAGGCTTCCCTGCTGCTGAGATCCCTGAGCGATTCCGGCTTCGACAACATCGTGCCTGTCCGACTCTCAGAGGCCACAGACGCCTTGGCTCGGGGAGTTGCCGGGATTATGGGGTATCAGACCACCGCGGTGTGCGTCATCGAACCCGAGCAACTCATCGCGTTGATCGTCCAGACCGATGAAGGCGCGGTACAGACCGCAGTCAATCACGCCGTCGTGACCGAAGAGGATCTCGTCGGATGGTTGAGCGCGGTGTTCACCAAGGCCGACTGGCAGCCCGAGGCGCTCGTGCTGCTCGGCTCCGCTGAGGATCTCGAGGGATTGTTGCCCGTCCTCGAGGAAGCGCTCTCGGTACCTGTGTTCAGCCCCGCTGAGGCGCAGCTCGCGCTGGCGCGGGGTGCTGCCCTGGCGTGTGCGCAGAACGCGGATTTGAGGTTGGCCGGCACTGGTCGGGAGGGCACTGTCGAGACCAAGCAGCCCACAACGCCGCAACGGACAGTCCGGCGCCTTGTTTCGGTGGGCCCGACAGCCATGCTGGCCGCTGCGACCGTCACGTTCGTGGTCTCGGTGTCCGCTGCGCTCGCATTGCACGCGGCCCCCGAACGGTCCGCGCCGCAAGCGCGCCCGTCCGCTGATGACTCAGCTCAGGTGCCCGCCGCGGTAATAAGTAGTCCCGCACCCGCGCCACCGCAGTCGGCAACACCGCTGCCCGAGCCGGCCGCTCTGCCCGCCTCCGAAATCGCAGAAGTGCCGCCACCTGAGGCCGAACCGGCCCCGCAGGCCGAACCGAGTGCCCCGGAAGCACCGGTGGCCGAACCTCCTGCCCCGGAAGCACCGCTGGCACGCACGATCGCCCCGCAGCCGGACGTCGTTGCCCCTGCGCTAGATGCGCCGCTGGACGGGACGGCGCCGGGCTTCCCAGCGTCGGAAATGATGCCGCCGCCGGAACCTGAAGAATCCGCGGAGATTCCCGAGGGGGTAGGCGCCATCGATGACGACCCGCCGCCGCCCGGGACCCCGTTGCTGCCCTAAAGCCATCCGGCTGTTGCCTTAGAGCCATCCGGCTGTTGCGTTAGAGCCATCCGGCTGTTGCGTTAGAGCCATCCGGCTGTTGCGTTCAAGCTCTTGGAATTTCTGTGCGCGTCGACGTGCTGTGAAACGTTCCGTCGCGCGAGTTCGATAACTGATCAGAAGCAACCAGAAATCAACTTCGGTTCGCCCAGCGACAGTAACGCTGGCGCCGAACCTGAACGACGGACTAGGATGGCATGGTGCGCAGCGCTCGCCTGCAGCGAACTAAATCCCCGCACGGGGTCATGCAACACGTGGGGGCGGTCCTGAGTGTTGTACTAGTGCTCACCGGGTTATCCACAGTGGGACCGGCGGCCTCAGCCTGGGCCGCCTCGACTTCCCCGGCAACTGTTGTAAGCGTGTCACCCCTAGGGGGTCAGACCGTCGGCGTGGCGCACCCAGTAACCGTGACATTCACCGGCCCCGTCAATAACCGGGCGGCGACCGAACGCATGATCACCGTGACGCCCGCGAGCACTTCCGATCCGGCCTCCGGGTCATTCACCTGGCTCGCCGACCACATCGTGGAGTGGACTCCGGCCCAGTTCTTCCCGGCCTACACGCCGATCAACGTCGAAGTCGGCGCGTTCGCCACCAGCTTCCAAACCGGTGCATCCGTGGTCAGCGTTGCCGATATCAGCGCATACACGTTCACCGTGAGCATCGACGGGGTGACGGCGCGCCAGATGCCCACCTCGATGGGCAAACCCGGGTTCGCCACCCCGATCGGCCGATTCACCGCGCTCAGCAAGGAACGCAGGGTCACATTCGATTCCCGCACCATCGGGATTCCGCTTGACGACCCTGAGGGCTACCTGATCAACGGGGAGTACGGCGTGCGGGTCACCTGGGGTGGTGTGTACGTGCACTCCGCGCCGTGGTCGGTGGGCTCGCAAGGTTATGCCAACGTCAGCCACGGATGCATCAACCTCAGCCCCGACAACGCTGCCTGGTACTTCAACACGGTCCGCTTGGGCGACCCGATCATCGTGCAGGCCTGAGCCTGCCCGCCACAGCCTGCCGGCCACGAAGTGCACGAAGTGCCGATGCACGATGTAACGATTTCAGAGCCATCGCAGATGCACCCAGTGACAAGTAGCGCAACTCCGGAACCCGGGGGGTAAATCGGTGAAGTTCCTATTGAGCGCGAAGATCGTTTCCATCGTCGCGGCGGCGGCTTTCACGACGTTGGTTGCTAGCGCAGCGCTCGCCGCCGCTGAGCCGGCTCCGCCCCCGCTCCCGACTC
>JBMYXJ010000045.1:0-10600 GCA_049608285.1 Mycobacterium sp.
GTCGGCTCAACTACCGGAGCCGACTCAACCTCATCTACTGAACCGGAAGACCCGGCCGAACCCTCATCGACGACCTCATCCGAATCCCCACCGGCGCCCGAACCGTCATCAACACCGGCGCCCTCGACGACATCAGAGCCAGCATCGGCATCCGAAGCCTCGCCGGCGGCCCCGTCAGCGGCGGCCTCATCAGCCTCGTCAGCGTCGGCCTCATCAGCCTCGTCAGCGGCGGCCTCATCAGCCTCGTCAGCGGCGGCCTCATCAGCCTCATCAGCGTCGGCCTCATCAGCCTCATCAGCGTCGGCCTCATCAGCCTCATCAGCGGCCGCCTCATCAGCGTCGGCCTCAACGTCCGAGGCATCAGTATCGGAATCCGACGAATCCGAACCAGTCGAATCACCCGAACCCGACGAATCCGAACCAGTCGAATCACCCGACCCGGACGATTCCGAACTCGACGAAGACGAAGAACCCGTCGACCCTCCGGACCCCGTGGTATCGGCAAAGGCGACCCCCGGCACCGACGCAATCGCCGCGCCAATGCCCAACGCGACCGCTAGCGCGCCAACCCGCCCAACGTAACCAGCGTGCCCCGATGTCGCAGGCTTGGGTAGCACTCGGGAGCCGGACTGAATGCGACGAACCCCGAACCAACCGGATGTAGCCCGGCGATGACGACCCGACCTGGCAATACGGCCGTCACCGAAGGGGGTTTCAAAAGCGCCGCTGCGTGTCATGTCGTCCTTATCCCCGAGTCCTACATGCAGAGTTCTCCCCACAAGCTTCAAGCGATGTTACGGGCTGGTGTCTTGAAACGTGATCATTTCGCGACATGTTTCTAAGATTTTCTTAGAAACTGCTCAAAGTTTGCCAGCGGTGACCACCTGGTCGTGACGATCGAGGCCTTGGCAGGCTCTTGCGTCCCCACCGTTACGCCCGTTTTCCTGGTCAGTCGCCGCAACCGACGCGCAGGGAATCGAATTCAGCCGACAACCCGCCAACGGTTTGCCCACAGCATCAGAGAATCGCTGCGCGATCTGATTCTCCCCTCGAAGCCTGGCGCCGGCGATCGATGTCTATGCTGCGTACCGGGCGGCTCGGCATCACGGTATCTCCGCACACCACAGTTGCGCCTACCACCGTCATCAGTGCGCACACGCCGACAACCCTTGGTCTTGTGCCGAGAGCTGAGGTTGTTGGCCAGTGTTCGGGATCGCCGTATCCGACACCGAAGAGGACCGAGAGGACCAAAGGATGAGCATGCGTGTTCTAGCGTTCGCGCCGTCACTGAACGTGGTCTCCGGAGATGCCGGCGGAATCACAGCAGAGGGTTTCCCGATGAAGAGCTGCTATGTGGATGGATTTCCCACCCACATCACTGTCCCAGTAGTGGTGGCCGTCTGCAGTCCGGGTGGCATCAATTTCGATCCGCGAAAAGTCATCGTCGCCACATCACCCGACGGCGAGCGAGTCGGCACCTTGGAGTTTGCCTGGGATTGGCCAGACGATCCGAAGCTGGGCGTCAAGTTCCGGGTTTTCGCCCAGCATCTGCGCATGACCGTGAAAACAGCGGGCATCTATACGGTGGGCCTCTACGACAGCCTCCACCGGACAGAAACCGATCACATGTTTCCGCTACCGGTACTCAAAGGCGCCCCGCCGATTCAGAAGCTCGCGAAGCCATCACTGGACGCTCTCGAGGTGGGGCACCGGCCTACATCCAATGGCTCGCAGCCCGATCAACACCATCGAAGCGTTCCACCGCCAAAGGAGTCAGACCTGTAATGAACAACGATCCACGCGATGATGTTGTCTCACGCCAGTACGAGAAATGGACCTATCCCGCCCCAATACAGGACCTCGTCCCGTGGCTCCGGAACAACTGGCAGTTGTTCGATCCCATCCACGCTCATCGGATTCTGTGGCCCAATCGGGATTACCAACCCGATCTCGACATCTTGATCGCCGGTTGCGGCACCAATCAGGCAGCGGTATTCGCCTACACCAACCCTGCCGCCAAAGTGATAGCGGTCGATATCAGCGAGGCCTCGCTAGATCATCAGCGATACCTCAAAGAAAAACACAAGTTGTCGAACTTGGAGCTGCACCTGCTCCCGATCGAAGAGCTACCGACACTGGAGCGCGACTTCGACCTCATCGTCTCCACCGGCGTTCTCCACCACTTGGCCGAGCCGGCGGTCGGGATGACGGCCCTGGCCGAGTGCCTACGCCGGGACGGCGCGTTGGCGGTAATGCTCTACGCCAAAATCGGCAGAATCGGCGTCGAAATGCTGCAATCAGTCTTTCGTGATCTAGGACTACGCCAAGACGAAGCGTCAGTGAACATTGTCAAAACGACGATCGCGCGTCTACCCGAGGGCCACCCCGTCCGAAGCTATCTCAACATCGCGCCGGATCTGAAATTCGACGCCGGCCTGGTAGACACGTTTCTGCACGGCCGCGACCGCAGCTACACCGTCGAGGACTGCCTGGATCTGGTCGCCACAGCCGGGCTCGAATTTCAGGACTGGCTACACAAGGCCAACTATTACCCGCCGAGCCTGACCGCGCCGAGGGACGCGTTAAGCACGGCCCTAGACGCACTCCCTAAGCCCAAAATGTGGTCGGTTATGGAGCGCATCAACTCAACCAACGGCTGCCATTTTTTCATCGCTTGCCGGCCGGACCGACCCACCGAGAACTACGCAATCGATTTTTCGTCGAATACGCACCTCGGCTACGTGCCGCGGATGCGTTATCGCTGCAGTATTAATGGCTCCGACATCGTCGGGCCCAGCGGGCGACGCGTGGCTCTGGGCCCGATACAGTTGGCCTTCGTCCAACACATCGACGGACAGCGCAGCATTCAGCAGCTCACTGAACGGATTACCCAAAGCGGAATACTGCCCCAGGACAACGCCACCAACGTCGAAGAATTGGGCCGCACACTAATCGAAGCGCTATGGCGAAGCGATTATCTAGACATAGCCATCAAAACCAACCCGTGAAGTTCGGGACCTCGGGACAACTCAGTCAGCGACAGGGAACGGGCCTGGGTAGCAGGGTGGTCAACCCGCAGGTGTCAATGCGAATACCGGGTGATCAGCGTCCTCGGGCAGCTCGCGCCAATAGCCTTCGACCACCCTGCCGCCCAGCGGCCTGAAAACCTCCAGGATCGGCGCTCGCTGTTCTACCGGGATCTCGGTGGCGAGGTATGCCGCCGAACCGACGGTGACGCGGGGGTTGACTCGGACGTTCTTCACCCACTGAGACTCGCCTCGTGTGGACACTAGATATTTCACGCCGTCGACCTCCGGGACGAGGACCGGGATGCGTTGCGGCTGCCCGCTGGCACGCTTGGTCACGGTCAGTGTCTTGCTGTTGCCGACGCCGGTAGCCATCGCGACTTTGTTGAAGACTTTCGCCACGAACCAGGGGGGCTTGAGATAGGCCATGGAGAGAGAGTGTGATGGATGGCATGCAACTCCCGCAATGGCTAGCTCGCTTCAACCGGATGTGGGCTGGGTGGGCCCCAACGATGGGCATCCTCGAGCACGTCGGGCGCCGGTCCGGCAAGCCCTACCGGACCCCGCTGACTGTGTTCAGCGCCAGCATCGACGGACAGGACGCGGTGGCCGTCCTACTCACCTACGGGCCCGACCGCGACTGGCTGAAGAATCTCACCGCAGCCGGTGGCGGCACGATGCGGCGCTACGGGAGGTCGTTTCGGGTCACCGATCCTCAGGTGTTGCCCAAGGCCGCTGCCGCGCGGTCGGTGACCGGACTGATGAGGCCGCTATTCGCACGGCTGCCCTTTGAGTCGGCGGTACTGCTGCGGCGCGGCTGACCACGAGGTCGGTTGCGGTGCCGCGACTGGTGCTCCTCGGCGGTCGGCGAAGCGCATCACGCCGGAACCACCCGCAATGCTGCAGGCAGGCTGGGGAGAAAGTGCCGACGCGCGAATGCCCGGATGTCGTCGGCGGTTTGCAGCGGCTCCACACTGGGCAGCAGCAGCGCCATCGTGGCGTAACGCAGAATGCAGTCCGCAAGTTCGTCGACGACCTCGGGGCCGATACGCTCGGCGAATCCCGGCGGAAAGATGATTCGCAACGCTTCGGCGATACGCTCGATCGCCGCCCGGTGATGACGGTCGGCCAGTTTGAGGACGAGGCCAGGTTCGTCGGTGATCATCTGGTGCAGTACTCGGTGCCTGCGGAATTTCAGGATCGACAACGTGAACGCCTCGACGTGGTAATTCGACTGCGGTCCTGCCGCTTTGAGTTCAGTGGAGATATCGGCGAAGAGCTGCACGTTCTCCCGCTCGATGACCGCGCCTACCAGTTCGTCCTTGTTGGCGAAGCGCCGGTAAATGGTGGTCCTGCTGACCCCGGCGCGCCGTGCGACGTCGTCGAGGGCAACACGGCGAAAGCCGTGCCGTTCGAATTCGGCGACGGCAGCGTCGAGGATATGCTCGGTGACCTGCTCAGGATCGGGCATAGCCCTTGACCGCGTAACTGGTGTAGCGCACCCGCATCGGCAGATGATCCCAGATCCAGTTCACTGGCGATGACCGACACAGCGCGGCGAATCGCTGATAGCGACGCTCCTGCTTGGCGGACCACGGTAGCTGCAGTAGATCTCGGGCCCGCGGCGGCAAACCACCGGTGGTCAGGAACGCGGCCAGCGGGTTGAATACCGGTGCCACGAGCCGCCACACCAGTGGATGGACCATCTTGGGCTTGGGGAATCCCTTGGTGACGTAGCCGACGCCGTACCGCGCCGACGGGTGCGCCACGACGACCTCCTCCATCAGCCGGTCCCAGTACCGCTGAAATTCGGCATAGGTGGCCGGCATCGGACGGTCGCTGACGCCGTAGCGGCGATACCAGGTCTTGGACTCAAGATAGATCTGCTCCTTCTCGGCATCGGTCAGCCGCCGCACGAAGGTGTCGGCGAAGTACATGTTCTGCTCGAGGAAGGTCGCGTGCGCCCAGAAGTAGGTGTCCGGGTCCAGCGCGTGGTAGCGGCCGGCTGCACCACCGGAGGTGCCGGGCATTTCGCCCCTGACGTGGTGGTGGAAGTCGCGGACGCGCAGCCCGGCCGCAGAACCGGAGGGGTCCTCGTCGGATCCATACACGGTTTGGAAGATCGGCGGGATGGTGCGCTTGAGCCGCTCGGCGGTGTCGGCGAAGAACGTCGAGTGGTCGTACACGCCTTGCCCGAGCTCAGCCAGCATGTTCTGCAAAACCGCAGGCCTCGGACCGATCAGGTACATCCGGTTGTCGCCGAAGTATCGCCAGACCAGCGACCCCGGGCCGAGTGGCAGAGCGTCATCGAGGTGTTCCTTGTGTTCGGCCAACTCCGTCATGAGAAACAATGTTACAGATTTTGCACTTTGTGCCAAGAGGCTTGATTCAGGCGCCCCGGCACAGTCGACTCACGCCCATGACAGCCAGCACCCCGGCCGCGGTCGCCAGCAGCAGCGCCAGGATCAACAGCGGCGGGTAATACACCGTCAACGTCGTCGGCGGCTCGCCCTCGAGCACTGGCGCGACGACGACCCGCGAACCCGCGGCCAGCCAGCTCAGCACGCAGCCCGCGGCCACGCACCCGGCAAGCACCAGTTCAACCACCGCGCGCCGCCACGTCATGGCGTCGATTCCGGAGGGATGCGCTCCTCAACCAGGTTGACCAGCGCCGCCCGCAGCCGCTGATGCTTGCGCGCCCACGCCTGCGCAGTGCGATCGTTAGTCAACCGCACCCCGATGCCGGTCCGCCGCCGCGGTATTCCGGTGAGCTCGCCCAATGTCCGCGCAGACTGCCACTTGGGTTCTTCCCCGCCGCTGGCTTCTGGATAGATCCGCACGATCTCATCGGTCGAAATGGTCTCCATACCCTGGCGCAGCGTGTCGACGGTCAACTCGACCGACGTGTGAATCCGGGCAGCCTTGATCTGGATCGCCAGGAACGCCGAGACGAGCCCGCAGAAGAGGACGGGAATGAACCACTGAATCCCGTAGCCGGCCGACAACTGAATCAACGCCATCGCGGCGCCCGCCGCCGGGCCGGCGAGCAGCCACAACCAGCTAGCGCCCTGTTCGGCGAAAAGCACCTCCGGAGCTGCCGCCAAATCTGCAGCACCTACCCCGTCCTCGGTCACCGGTCGCCCTCCGACTCATACCAGATGCGGACCCTCGGAACGACGAGCAGCGCACCTCCGATCAGTATCGGCGGCAGCGACAGCACGGCGAGCGGCTGCATGACACCGATGCCGACCGCAAGCAGCACCACCACCACCACAATCGCGAACGAGAGTCCCAGAGTCGCGAGGCGGAACCGGGCGTCACCTCGCCGGGCTCGGCCGGCGAGGAAGGCCAGGGCCCCCGCGGCCACTACCGAAACCATGCCGTTCACCTGATAGATGACGAGAAAGCTGCGCACCTGCTCGTCGGCGACGGTGGAGTCAACCGTCGCGCGCGCCGCCTCGAAGGTAGCGGTAGCGGCCATCAACCCGCCGACAATCATGATCACCGCGGCGCCGAGGAAGCACCAGAACGCCGCATCGACCAAGCGGGGCCGATTCGACAGCGGGGGGTGGGGGGTGGCCATGGTCGAGTCAGCGTAACCAATACGACATGTGAGCAGGTCATGGGTCTCCGCGGAGCGGAGACCTCTCGCCCGGTGGGCCTCGGCGGGGGCAGAATAAACTCATGGACATGATCGCTACCATCGAGGCTTCACAGACTTATCGACCCGAGTTCATCGCGCCGATCAGAACCAAACATGCTGCCGGTCAACCTGTTCCGACTCGGCGGGTCTCATGAGTGCCGCTCACGCGGCGGCTGTCGCTGCGCTGTTCACCTGGTTCGGGATGGTGGTGGCCATCTCGTTCCTTGAAGCACCCCTGAAGTTCCGAGCGCCCGGAGTGACGCTGAAGATCGGTTTGGGTATCGGCCGATTGGTCTTTCGCGCGCTCAACACCATCGAGGGCGTCCTCGCAGTCCTGATCATTGTTGCGGCTCTGCTCGGATCGCTGCCGATAGCAGCCAACGTGGCGATAGCCGTGGCAATTCTCGCCCTGCTAGCGCAGCTGGTGGCAGTTCGACCCATGCTGAGCCGCCGGTCCGATGCCGTGCTGGCCGGCCCCGGCGCCCCGGAGGGGCCAACCACTCGATCGCACGCCCATTTCGCCTACGTAGGGCTGGAACTCGTCAAGGCCGTCGCACTGGTCGTCGCCGGCGTCATGCTCCTGGCCGCTTGAGTCCACCCCCAAGTGAAAACCTAGCTTGACCGGTCAATCACCGTGACACACCAAACCCGGGACTTGGTGCTGATCACCACCGGCGGGGCTTGGTGCCGATCACCAACGACTCAGTGGGGTGAGTTGCCGATAAAGAAGGCATTCGCCTCGCGACGGTGCAACAAATAGAGACCGCCGACAATCAACACCGACCCGAAGATCGCGCTGACAGCCAAACCGACGGCGGCACCGTCGGATCGCTCCACAGTGAATAGACCGGAGACACTGAAGGCCACCGCCGCGATCGCGCCGCCGACGAGGCACGTGCGCGCCCAGCGGTAGCCCTGCCTCATCAGAATCAGGAACGTCACAGTGACCGTGACCAGTACGACCAGGAACAAACCGTTAATCGCGAGCAGCACTCCCGTGAGCCGCTGCTCCGAAGTCAGTATGTCGATGACGTAGCCAGCGACCATCAGCGGAAGAGCCGCCACCCACAACCAGAACCCGGTATCGACATCGGGTGGCCGGGCGGGGGATGGCCCGACCGGCCTTGTCGCCTGCGGTTCAGTCATGACAGCCAGCGGGCCGCGTCGGCGGCAAAGTAGGTCAGCACGAGGTCGGCGCCGGCACGTCGCATTCCGACCAGCGTCTCCAACGCCACGGTCCGGAGGTCGATCCACCCGTTGGCGGCTGCGGCGCTAATCATCGAGTATTCACCCGACACTTGGTAAGCAGCAACCGGAATCGGGGAGATGTCGGCAACCGCCCGCACCACGTCGAGAAAGGCCATCGCCGGCTTGACCATCACGATGTCGGCACCTTCGTCGATATCGAGTTCGGCTTCGTGCACCGCCTCGCGAGCATTGCCGGGCTCCTGCTGGTACGTGCGGCGGTCACCCTCCAGACTGGAGACCACTGCCTCACGAAACGGGCCGTAGAAGCCCGAGGCGAACTTCGCGGCGTAGGCCAGGATCGCAGTCTCGGCATGCCCGGCGGCCTCGAGTCCGTGGCGAATCGCGGCTACCTGACCGTCCATCATTCCACTCGGCGCTACGACGTGAGCACCCGATTCCGCTTGTGCCAACGCGAGTTCAACATAGCGGCGGTTGGTTGCGTCGTTGTCGATGCGATCGCGTTCATCGAGCACACCGCAATGTCCATGGTCGGTGAATTCATCAAGGCAGGTATCGGCCATGAGTACCGTTTCATCGCCGAGGTCCTGAGCCAGATCCCGCAGCGCAACGTTGAGGATGCCGTCAGGATCGGTGCCGGCTGTGCCGAGCGGATCCTTGTGCTCGCTCCGCGGAACCCCGAACAACATCAATCCACCCACACCCGCCTGGACCGCGTCGGCGGCCGCCCGGCGAAGCGAGTCGCGGGTGTGCTGCACGACACCGGGCATCGAGGATATTGGCCGCGATTCCGATATGCCGTCGGCAACAAACATCGGCAGAACCAAATGCCTAGCCTCCAAGGAGGTTTGGGCAACGAGTCGACGCATGGCCGGGGACGACCGCAGCCTCCTGGGCCGATGATGCGGGAAAGTCACTTCGAAAGCCTCCGCACGGCTAGCGGCGACGACTCTTCTTCCGCGGCGGCGGCAATGCGCCCTCGGCACGCAGCCGGGCCGCATGCTCTGCCAGGGCCTCCACCAGCGGCCCCACCGCGGCTACCTCCGGTCGCACGTCGACCCGAAGGCCGAACTCCGCAGCGGTTTCCGCGGTCTTTGGTCCGATGCAGGCTACGATCGTGCGGGCGTGCGGCTTTCCGGCGATACCGACGAGGTTGCGCACCGTCGAACTCGACGTGAAGCATACGGCGTCGAAGCCGCCTGTCTTGATCATCTCCCGGGTGCGCGCTGGCGGCGGAGCTGCCCGCACCGTGCGGTATGCGGTGACGTCTTCGATCTCCCAACCGCGTTCGCGGAGCCCCTCGGCCAGCGTCTCAGTGGCAATATCGGCCCGCGGCAACAACACCCGGTTGACCGGATCGAAAATATCGTCGTAGGGCGGGAAGTCGTCGAGCAAGCCCAGCGAACTCTGCTCCCCAGCGGGCACTAATTCAGGGTTGATACCAAAAGCACGGACCCGATCGGCTGTAGCCTGACCAACGCAGGCGATCTTGACACCGGAAAACGCGCGGGCATCCAGGCCGAATTCGTTGAACTTCTCCCACACGGCGCGAACGGCGTTGGTGGAGGTGAAAACCACCCACTGGAAGCGTCCGTCCACCAGGCCCTTGACGGCCCTTTCCATCTGGGCGGGGCTCCGCGGCGGTTCGACCGCAATCGTAGGCACCTCGATGGGCAGGGCGCCGTGAGTGACAAGGCGCTCGCTCATCTCACCCGCCTGATCCTTGGTGCGCGGCACCAGCACGGTCCAGCCGTAGAGAGCGCGGCTCTCCCACCAGTTCAGCTTCGCGCGGTGGGCAACGGTCCGCCCGATCGTCACCACCAGAGCACCCGCATCGGCTGGGGACGGCCCGACCGCGCTGGCGGCCGGCAGGCCGTCACCTGCGGCAGTCAGGGTCGCTTTGTCGAGCAGGCCGGCCAGCGTCGTCTCGACAGAGCGCTGCTGACAGGTAGTGCCGTTGGCCGTGACGACAGTCGGCGTGTTTTCCGCCAGGCCGTAGTCGATGAGCGTGCTCGCGGCGTCGGGCAGATGGGAGGCCGTGGCCCGCAGGATCAGCGGGCCCGGCGCAGCGGCCAGCGCCGCCCAGTCCACGTCACCGCGCACGTCGGCCACCGTGTGGGCCGAGCCGAGCGGCAATCCCGCGTAGGTCGGCACGGCCGCGGTTTCGGGCAGTCCGGGAACGATCTCGAAGGTCAGCTGGGTTCGGGCGAGCGCGTTCACCTCAGTGATCACCGCGTCAACCGACATCGGATCGCCGGCAACTAGTCGCACGACGTCAACACCGGTGCGAGCCTCGCCCGCCAACGTCTTGGCGACCTCAGCCGGCTCGCCGAGCGCGGGCCGCACATCGGGCCCGCCGGGAATCACCGAACCCGGGTCGGGGGCGTCGGCCGTCCTGCCCTTACCGGCAGATGGCTCCTCCCCGCCCGCAATCCGGGGCGCCTTGACCGCCTGACCTGCCCCCGGAGGTAGCGGCCCCGACGGCGGCGGCAGCTCACGCCCCACCAGTGCGAGCACCGCTTCAGGCACATCAGGGTCGGTGAATACCAGAGCGGCGTTCGCCAGCACGGTGCGTGCACGCGTCGTCAGCAGACCCGGATCCCCGGGCCCAGAGCCGACGAACGTGATACGGCCGGGCTTGCTCTTGCGCCTTCTCAGACTCATCTGGCGAGTCATCTATCTCTCCCGCGTTCGTCCAAGAGATCGCGCGCCCCCAGCTCGAACA
>JBMYXJ010000046.1:0-10573 GCA_049608285.1 Mycobacterium sp.
CCTGCGATATGGGATCGACGTAGAAGGGCTGTCCAGCCAGCGGGTTGTTTTCACTGACCAGGCGTATCGAGGGCGCGGGCGTGGAAGCCACGGGTTGGGCTGAAAAGCCCATGCCAACAATGGTCGCAACAGCTATGCAGGGGGAGATCAACCGCGCGAATGCGCGGGCCGCCGAAGATATCACTCCAGGAACATATTGTGGTGCGGCGGCAAACGCCAAGTCGGTCACGCTGCGCGAAGGCGGCTCGGGTCGAGCGCCTTCACGCCAGCCCTGCTCAGGGTTCGAGGATCAGTTTGCCCGTCATGCGGCTTGTCTGGCTGAGCTGGTGGGCCTCTTCGGCACTGGTGAGCGGTAGTTTTTGAGCTATGGCTACATGTAGCCGGCCGGCTGCCACGGCAGCCACCAGCGGTTCCAGTCGGGCGCCGGTTGGCCTGCCCAGGATGGTCTTGGATTTGAAGGGGGGCACCAGCATCTGCACGGCGGCGCTGGGCTCATCGCCGGCCACCATGATGTGGCGACCGCGCGAGGACAGCAGAGCTCGACAGCCGGCGCCGGCGTAGCTGCCCACACAATCGACGATGACATGAAAAGGGGAGTGCGGCTTGGCCTGCTCGAGTGCATCGCCCTGGTTGTAGTCGATGACAAGGTCGGCTCCCAGGCTCCGCACCATCTCCACGTTTTTCGTCGAGCACACGCCGGCCACGAAGGCGCCTTCCAGCTTGGCGATCTGCACCGCCAGTTGGCCCACGCCACCGGAGGCGCCAAGCACCAGTACGCGCCGATCGGCGGGCGGGACCTGGCGGATACCGCCCAGGTCGACAACCGCCATCCAGGCGGTGACACCGCTGACAGGCAAGGCGGCCGCCACGGCGATGTCTACCGTGTCCGGGACCCGGCAGAGCTGGTCCTCCCGCACCAGAACGGTATCGGCGTAAGAACCCCGTTGGCCACGCGCGAAGTTGGTTCCGCCCACCACCCGGTCGCCCGGGGCGGCACGTGTCACCCCCGGGCCGACTGCCTCGACGACTCCGGCGAAGTCCACGCCAACCACCACCGGCGGCTTTGGCCCGAGCACCCGCGCCGCCACCCGCAGGGGCCCGGAGCTGCGCATCTTCCAGTCGACTGGGTTGACTCCGATCGCTTGGACCTGCACCCGCACCTCACCTTTTTTCGGCTGGGGCGTGGGTAGCTCTAGGAGTTCTAGAGCCTCCCGCGGTTTCCAGGTTCGCTGCGCCATGGCTTTCATCACCCGAGGCTAAGAGTTGACCCGCGCAGGTTGTTGGGTTTTGAGGTTCTCGAGTCCGGCGGTGATGTTCAGGGCGTGGTGATCGTGGGTGAGGATCACTGCACTAACGCGTTCTGCGCCGCGGCGGCCTTTCCTGACAGGTCGGCCAAGGCCAACTGATGCTTCGGCGGATCTGGCAGGAGCATTGATGTCGTGACTGTGAGCGACGAATCCACGTGGATAAGTGCGCCAGGCTCGAGAAGTTGCCACGAAGGGTCGGCATCCATTGGCTCACTGGCGAACACCACCGACGGCCGCAGATTGAGATACCCGGACCTGGCATGCATACGCCAGGTCCGCATCTCGAATTCGGTCAATCCGTCGTGGCGCTGCAAGACGTAGAGCTCGTGTGCATCCGGGTAGCGCAGCGCCCACATGTCGGTGGCAGTCGTAAGCAGCAGGTTCAGTGCGAAAATAGGAACATTGGCCGCCAACCAATTCAAGGCTTCCGTCAGCCCGGCCTCGACATCGCCCCCGTCTGCCCGAATCGCGGCGGTGATCAGCGCGAAGATTCGTTCGCTATCGGTCTCACCAGCCACCAGATCCCCTACGTCCAACTCGGCGATCCGAGCATCGAGCGTGTCAATACCCTGCACCACGCCGTTGTGCGCGAACAGTCGGCCGTCTTGGAGAAAGGGGTGGGTGTTGCGAATGTCGAGATTGCCGGTCGTCGCATACCGCACGTGCGCCAGGAAGGTGGTGCCGGATAGTTTCATTGCCTCAGCCGCGAACTGGGCGTCTTCCCAGGCCGCGATCGGGCGCTTGGACAGCACGGGCTCCTCAGCGGCGTCGAACGCTCCGATCCCGGCGCCGTCGGGGTTGCGCCTGCTCTGATGGGACAGACTGTCGGCGGCCTCCAACAGCCAGAACTGCGCCATCACCACATTGCGACCCGCGTGTAGGCCAAACAGACGGCACATGCTGACGAAGCTACGCGGATTTCGGCGACCTCGGGGCGTCTTGTGATCGTCCACGGAGCAAGCGGCATTGATCCCACCCCACGGTGGTGGGACGCCCGCCAACGCGACGCCCGCCTACTCGCGACGCCCGCCTACTCGCCACTCCCGCCCACTATGGTGTGACGCCCGCTCATCTGGCAGTCTGGTCCGGTGAGGCCACCAGCAGCGTTTCCGTACCGACTCGACCGCAGGTGGGCGCCGCTATTCGCCGCACTGGGGGTAAACGACCGTGACGGTGTCACCCTCACCGAAGACGGACTCCTTCGTGCCACCTACGGCCGTTTCGGCATCGAGACCCCGATCGACAACATCGATCACACGCTGGTGACCGGGCCCCACCGCTGGTACACCGCGGTGGGTTTGCGCCTCAGCTTCGCCGACGACGGGATCACCTTCGGCACCAACAACAAGTCCGGTTTGTGCATCGCCTTCAAGGAGAAGATCCCCAAGGTCATCGGGTTCAGGGACCACTCCGCCCTGTGGGTCAGCGTTGCCGACCCCGAGGGGTTGGCAGCCGCGATCGGCAGATAGCCGAATGTTTGGCTCCCAGAGGCTGACGCGCTGACCCGAGGCAGTCAGTTATCCGATGCTTCGTCGGCTTTCTCCTGGGCGCTCAACGGGACGAACCGACGGAGCTTGCCGCTTGCCTGCTGGCGCGAGAGGTGCTCCACCAGCCGGATCTGTATGTCGGGATCGCTCATGCCGTGTTCGCCAAGTGCCTCGATCATCGACGAGGTCAAACGATTCACATCTGGATTTCCCACCGCAAGGATTTCGGCACCGCCGACAGTCTGCCGTACCTGATATTCGGAGACACGGGGATCGGTGCCCAGAATGTGGCGAAAAACGCTGGCCGGAATTGTCGATGTCGGGTAACTGAAATCGTCGTCGCGCCGTCCGCCGATATCGGCCACCCGGGCGAACGCGCTGCCACACGCGCACTCACCGTTCAGTGGCTGAACCTGATCGCCCAGGTCGTAGCGGATGAACGGAAATGTTCGATTGGCGAGTCCGGTAGCCAGTGTCCGTGCGGCTGGCGCATCGCAGGCCACAGGTGTCCCGTCCTCGTCCACACGCTCGAGGATGACCTCGTCCTCGCAGACGTGTAGCCCCTCGCCGCGACCGCAACCGACGGCTTGGACCCCGATCTCGGTCGATCCCCACAGGTTATGTAAAGGGGCATTCCACGCCTGCTCAATCGCTTGTTTGTCCTCGTCGAACAGCGGTTCGGAGTTCGTGCTGACCCGGACGGGGGCGATGTCCAGGTCGCCCGCCAAGGCAGCGCGGGCGAGCTTGCCGACGACGGTGGCGTAGCCGACCAAATGGCTGGGCCGGGCGGCTGCCACCGCCGAACGCACGTCTTCGAACGGGTCGCCGGCCGGTATCACCACCGTCGTCATGGTCGGCGTTGTCGGTACGTCGAACAGCGGTGTGCTGGCGTGCGGCGGCCCACCCGCAGCCAGAACAGCCAGTCGAGCCGGAGGCTGCTGCGAGGACCGGATCCGCTCATCGGCTGCCTGCATCCGCCAGGCAAGACAGGTCACCGATACGGCGAACTCCCAATCCCAGACGTAGATGCCGCGTACACCGCTGGATCCGCCCGAGCTGAAGATCTGCTCGTTGCTCGGCGTGTACGAAAACCATTGCTGCTCACACAGAACGCGTTCGGCACGGTCCCGGTCGAGGTCGACAGCGGTGACGATCGTGTCCCAATTCTGTTGGGCATCTTGCTTAGTCATCACCGGCAACCGCTGTAGGTCGGCAACCGTAGCCGAGGACGTATTGAGACCGCGTAAACGCTGGGCGTGAAACGGTGACCGCTCGCGTGCATATCCGAGCAGGGCGCGCAAACGCTGCTGCTGAAAACTCTCGATCCGCTCGCGTGACCAGCTCAGGCGCCCGACGTGATCTTCAAGCGCAGACGAAACTGCGTTCAGGTGGGCTGCGCGTAGGCGCTCGTAGGCCTGCCGCGCATCGTCGACGAAGGGGGACGGGGGCATGCGCGATCCTCTCTGAAGCACCAGCCAGGTCTCATAGTGACAGTTGTGGATCGCCGGATCTCGGTGAACCAACCGAAGAGTGCGTGACGGCTTTCGATTCCCAGGGGAGTTCAAGCATCATGCAGGGATGACCAATGCAGCGGACGTGAAACTCTCGGTCTCAACGCCAGTGGTCACCCTGACGCGTGGCGCCGGACAGTGGGAGCGGGCAGGCTCGATCGAGGAACTCGCTCGGATCGCCGAGTCGGCCGACCGTCTGGGCTACCACCATCTCACCTGCAGCGAACACATCGCTCTGCCGGTCGCTGAGCGTGCCCGCCGGGGCACTCGATACTGGGATCCGTTGGCGACCTTTGGCTACCTCGCGGCGTGCACGCAGCGGATCCGATTCGCGACGAACGTGTTGGTGCTCGCCTACCACCACCCCCTTGAGATCGCCAAGCGCTACGGCACCTTGGACAAGGTCAGTGGGGGCAGGGTGATCCTCGGCGTCGGCGTCGGAACGCTCGAGCAGGAGTTTGACCTCATCGGGGCGTCGTTCGACGACCGCGGCCCACGAGCAGAGGATGCAGTGAAGGCATTACGGGCGTCGCTGTCAAAACCAGAACCGAAGTATCACGGCACCTCGTTTTCTTACGAAGGGATGGTCGTAGATCCGTGCGCCGTGCAAGAACACGTGCCCATCTGGGTCGGCGGTCGCACTCTCCGCTCCTTGCGTCGCGCCGTCGCCCTTGCCGACGGCTGGTGCCCGTTCAACGTGACACCGGCCCAGGCCAAAGAATGGCTGCAACGGGTTGAGCTGCCAAAGGGTTTCGAAGTGGTCTTGCCTCCCGCCCAGAAACTAGATCCGGTCAACGAGCCTCGCCAGACACAAGATGTCCTCGCTCAGACCGTGGCCCACGGCGCCACCATCGTCCCAGGCGCTTTCGCGCGCTCCTCGGTCGAGGAATATCTGGATAACCTCGAGGCCCTGGCCGAAGTACGCACCGCCATAGGCGAATTGTGAGCTCCCTCGGATGTGCAGCGCTTACCGTGAGATTCGGGCGCCTTCCAGCAGGACACGGATTTGTTCGGGAATGGGCACCGGCCGGCGGTGCGCGCGATCCACGTACACATGAACCCAATGCCCAACCGCGGCGACCGGCTGATCGTCGGCATCCCCTGAATCGGGCGGTGTTTGGAAAACCCCGAGCCGGTAGGTGACGCTGGTACGTCCGAGGCGTTCGACGGCCAACCCCACCGCCAGTGCGTCGGGGAATGTCAGTTCCGAGAAGTACCGGCATCCGGACTCAGCCACCACCGCGAGCCACGCAGCAGCCAGAGGGTCGGTGTTGGTAGTGGTGTTGATCCACGCATTGATCGCCGTGTCGAACAACGCGTAGTACACGGCGTTGTTGAGGTGGCCGAACATATCGTTGTCGGTCCATCGGGTCAGTACCGGCCAGCGCACCGGGAAATCACCGCTTCGCAGCGTTCGCTCCGCACTCGTCATCGCCGTATTTTGCCAGTAGCACCGAGGTGGCCGTGTCAGCGCCGCGGCGGCGGGAAATACATTTCCTGTTTTACGGTGCACACCAAGTCGCCGTCTCGGTTGAACATCGTGCCGCCGGCTAGCGCCAGCAAACCAGAGCTGCTGGGCGAAGACTGTTCGTAGAGAAGCCAATCCGACAACACAGCAGGCGAGTGAAACCATACTGAGTGGTCGCGCTGCGCCGAAGCGTCGACCCTTCCACGAGCCGCGTGCGTCGGTTCAGTCAACGTCACCGCCGAAAGGTAGGCCACCAGAGTCGCCGTGAGCACCGGATCCTCGAGAACGTCGCCGTCCGGCCGCCACCAGATCCGAGACCGGGCAGGCGGCGACTTCTCCGAATCGACGACCCGTCGCTCAAACCACCGCAGGCTTGCCCACTGCCCCGCGGAGACCTCTTCGGACTCCGCATAGTGGGGCGCCACCCAGGGCAACGACTCTGGCTGCGGCACTGCCGGCATCGAGGGCTGATAGCCGATTGGAGCTGGCCCCGTGCCCGGAGCCTTGAAGGATGACATCGCTTCGAGCAGGATTTGCCCATCCTGGCGGGCGGCGACCCGGCGCGCCGAAAATGTCCGGCCTTCTTGGAGATCGGTCACATCGAACTCGACCGGCAACCGGGAGTCGCCGGGACGAAGGAAGTACGTGTGCACGCTGTGTGGCGCTCGCCCCGGCGCAGTCTGGCTGGCTGCCATCAACGCCTGCGCGGAGATGTGCCCGCCGAGGATGTGGTTCGCCGGAGCGGGTAGTTGCTGGCCCACGAAAAGCCTCGGGTTCAACCGTTGTAGCTGCAACGTGGCGAGCACGTCGCCCAGCGAGGATGTCATCGGAAGTATTTTGCCCGACATAACCCCACTGAGGGTCAATCCGGATGTCGACCCGAGTTGGGTTCGCACATGGTGAGCAGTTTGGGGAAGATTTCAGGGCGACGCGATGGGTGGGCGGTGCTCGAACGCCGCTACGGCCCGCTAAATCTGCGGGTAGGGAGCCCAGCGCTTGTCGAAGCCGGCCTTCCGTGCTTCCAGTTGTGCGGCTCGTTCTGCGGGAGTCAGGTAAACCGTGCCCGCGGGCAAGTGATCTTCGAGGTCTTCCAGCTTGACAACCACCGATTGGACCCCCGGGGTGTCCATCGATTCGGGATCAAGGTTCTGGAATCGCATCGAGATCAGGCCCTGGTTTAACCCGCCTGTCGAAATCCAGTTGGCCACAAGGGGATCAACTGTCGAGACGACCATGGTGTAGGACCCGTCGGGATTGGCGACCGCTTGGTCGCTGTTAAGACTCGTCTGCTGGTTCCAGTAGTCGTCAGTGATGGTCCAGTCGTTGTAGACGGGAACACTGAGGAATCCGGAGTTGCCCGGATCGATGGTCAGCACCAGCGCCTCGTCGTCGGCGAGCTGGAAGTAGCCGTTACTTTGCAGCTGATTGGCCAAGAACTCTGCGTTACTCGCCGGTTCGGTCAACACGTTGGGATCCCGCAGTTCGCCGGTGTCGGGGTTGGTGGTCGCCAACGCCATGTACTTGGCTTGCTGGTTGGCCCCGCGCACCAGCAGAATCGTCGCGGCCAGCGGGCCTCGGACGAGGCTGGACTCGGCGATGGCCAGCGGCGGGATCAGCGACGCAATGGAGGTCAGCAGCGGGCTGTCGTTCACCAGGGGTCCCAGGAACACAAAGCCGCCCAGCTGGGCGAACAGACTGTTAGGTGGCCCGTTCGTCCGGTGCACTGCCAGCTCCATGGGTTCCTCGGTATTCCAGTCGCCCAGGGTGTTTCGGGCAGCGATCAGGGTGGAGTCGGAGGTCAGTTGCAGATGGTTGGTTTGCCCTTGCGCCGCGGGTTCACCGCTGACGGTGATGACGAACGAGCCGTCCTCGCTGACGTCGAGATCCTGCAGCCTCAGGATCGTCGATGTGTTGCCGGCCAATCCCTCAAGCACGCTGAAGGTTGTGTCGGCAGGGATACCTTCGTATAGGCGGCCGGTGAGTACATACTCCGAAGTCTTGTTGACCGGGACGAAGCGATAGATGGTATCGGGGTTGTCGTAGAGCAGGCGGGAACCCTCGACATCGAGTCCGTACCAGCTGTGCGGGGGAGCGACCTGGGTGACGACCGCCGGGTCCATGGGGTTGAGGATCTGCTGCTGGAACGCGGCGCCGAGCGCATACTCGTCGATCGCGCCGTCCAGTGCATCCAGATTCGCCTCGTCGGGCCCACCGACAAGGGCGAACTGCTCTTTGGCGGCCGCGAGGAAGCCCCATCGCAGAAGCACTTTCATGACGGACACCGGTAGGGATTTTTCGGTCTGTATGGCGATTCGCTCGCGAGCGATCTGCTCCGGCGTGCCTAGCGGGCTGACTTGATTGCTGATTTCGCTGCCGGCGATGTTGGCGCTGTCCCGCGGCGCGGCGGCCTCAACGCTGGCATGGGTGTCAGCCTCGACGTCGATCTGGCGCCGGGGGTAGGCCGCCAACGCCGAGTCCGGCAGCAATCCGTCCGGCCTCGGCGGATTGCCAGTCTCTGACCGGGCGAATTCGGCGGCCGGCGCATCGCCGACGGACGTCTGCGTGACCGCGGTCGACTCCACAGCGCCGGCCTGGTCGTCGAGAACCGCGGATGCCTCCGGTGAACTGCTGCCCGTTGCCTGCGGCGCGGAGTCGTTGAATTCTGCGGCGGAGTCGATCACGTCTGCGGTGGTGGCGTCCGATTCGTTGTCGGATGTTGTCGAATCGATGACGTGGGAGCTGACGAGGTCAGAGTCATCGACGAAGGCTCCCGAGGTCGTCGGCTGCGAATCCTCGTCAGGCTCGCCCCGGGGTGAGCGCGCGCCGTCAGAGTCAGAGTCAGCGTTGTCTGAGTCTGAGTCTGAGTCTGAGTCTGAGTCGGAGTCGCCGTCAGGGTCTGAGCCTGAGTGGCTTGACGGGCCTGAACGCGACTCACTTGAAGACGACGAGTCTGAAGACGACGAGCCTGAAGACGACGAGTCGTCGGTGGCGGCATGCGCGGTCGGCATGGCGAGTGCTGCGCCGACGCCGAGGAATACCGCGAGTGCGCCGACTCGACCGATGAACCTAGAGTGCCCAACAGCGGGCCGGGGCTCTTCGGGGAGCCCTTCGGCCCCGTGGGTCTGTGGACGACGCATGTCGCCTCCTCAAACGCGTGGGATGAATCCCTTCGATCAGACCATTAGGTGTAGCAGGAGTCACAATCAAGAGCAACAGTCTCACTTCGATGTCTCAGCCGTGCGACAAATGGTGCTGAATGTCTACCAGTGGATTTGCTGATTTGCCGACCGTTCGTTGGAGCCAGGATCACGAAGCTGTATCGAAGGACATCGGAAAGCTGCCAGTAATTGTGGACTGCTCGCGCCGGGCGCGTTTCGTGGATAGTTTTTGTGTGTAATGACTGAAACGGCTGAGCCCTCAGGCTTTCGCGGGCAGGATACCGATGTCCTGCCGCGAGTGCGCTCGCCCCGCCATCGCCGGGCCCCTCGTAAGGGGCATCGTCGGCTTCTGGCCGGGGGGCGGGTGCTGGCTGGCTTGGTCACGGTGTTGGCACTGCTGGCGACGGGCCTTGGTTGGGCGGGCTATCGCAGTCTGGCCGGTATCACCCTGTCCCAGGCGCTTATCGGCGGGCCCGCCTCGACCGGCGGTGAACAGAACATCCTGATCATGGGGTTAGACAGCCGTCTTGACCAGTACGGCAAGCCGTTGCCCCAAGAGATGTATGCGGCGCTGCACGCCGGCGATGAATCGGTGGGTGGCTACAACGCCAACGTGTTGATCTTGCTGCACTTGCCGGCAGGAGACGGTCCGGTCATTGCGATCTCCATTCCCCGCGACGACTATGTTGATCTGCCGGGCTGCCCCAGCCAGCAGTGCAAAGGAAAAATCAAACAGGCCTATGGACTTGCCTACCAGCAGACCATGAACAAGCTGGCGGCTGAGGACACCTCTGAATCGGATACCAGCGCATCGAGTTCGAGTAGGGCGCTCGCCAACGAACAGGCCGCCCGAGAGGCTGGGCGCAAAGCCGAGATCAACGCGGTGCGCGCGCTGCTCGGGGTACCGATCGATCATTTCATCGAGGTCACCCTGGGGGCGTTCTTCCAGATCGCCGAAGTAGTGCAACCAATCACGGTATGTCTGAACGACGCCACGGCCGACACCTACTCAGGTGCCAACTTTCGTGCAGGTGTACAACAAATCGACGCCGCGCAAGCGATAGCGTTCGTGCGGCAACGCCGCGATCTGAACGACGCCCTGTTTACCGATTTGGATCGCACCAGGCGCCAGCAGGCGTTCATCGTCTCGCTGATGGCCGCGGTGCGTCACGGTGGGGCGTTGTCGAGTCCCAGTGCACTGCGCAACTTGTTGCGAGTTGCTCAACAGAACGTGGCGGTGGATGCCGATTTCGATTTGGCCGGATTCGTCGACACGGACTCCGCCCTCACCGGGCGGCCCATCACGCTGTACACGTTGCCTATCAGCGAATTCAGCCAAGACCCTGACGGGGAAGACATCAACCTCATCAACGTTTCGGCTATCCGCTCAATCGTGCGCAACCTGTTCGCCACCGGTTCGCCACTGCCTGAGGCCACCTCATCGGCAACGCCCCCGGACTCGGCAGTGCTAGACGTGGTCAACGCCACCAGCTATGACGGCCTGGCCACCGCCGTTGAGAACAGCTTCGCGACTCGCGGATTCACCGCGGGCAAGGTCGACACAGCTGATTCGCTCGCCCGTGCCAGCACAGTGGAGTACGGAGCCGGTTCCGAGGAGGCCGCCCGAATGCTTGCTGATCAA
>JBMYXJ010000047.1:0-10564 GCA_049608285.1 Mycobacterium sp.
CTGCCGGCGCCGCTGCAGACGATTGCGGGTTGATCGGTAGCCTGTTCGCGATGCGTCAGCCGCTACCGTTTTCCCGACGGCACCTCCTGGTGGGCGGTTTGTCCGTCGCATTGTTGGCTGCGTGCTCGGACCCGCCGGGTGCCGTCCAGGCCGATTCCGCCGCCGACCTCGACGCCGGCCCCGAGGCCGACGTCGACGCCGGCCCGCCGGTGCCGACTACAGACAACCGGATCGAACTATTGGAGCAGCGATACGGTGTCGTCGTCGGGCTATGGGCGCTAGACGTGCTGGGCGGTCGATCGTTGGCCCACCGCGCCGAGGAGCGGTTCGCGATGTGCTCGACTTTCAAGACCTACGCCGCGGCGGCGGTGGTCCGGAAGTCCGAACGCGGCGAGATCGCCCTGTCCGACACGGTCACCATCGAGCCGGCCGACATCATCGCCCATTCGCCGGTGACCGGAACAAGGGTGGGGGCTGCGATGACGCTGGCCGAGTTGTGTCGGGCGGCGCTGCAGCAAAGCGACAATGCGGCGGCCAACTGGCTGCTGCGGGTGCTTGGCGGCCCATCGGCGGTCACCGAGTTTGCTCGCAGCATCGGTGATGAGGAATCCCGGCTGGACCGTTGGGAGACCGAGCTGAACTCCGCCGTGCCGGGGGATCTCCGCGACACGACCACTCCGGGCGCACTGGGTTTGGGCTATCGCAACCTGCTCGCTGGCAAGGCGTTGGGGGCCGCCGGCCGTCAGCAACTCACGGACTGGATGCTGGGCAATGGCACGTCGAGCATGCGGGCCGGTCTACCCGCTGGATGGACGAGCGCGGACAAGACCGGTAGCGGTGGCTACGGCACCACCAACGATGTCGGCATCGCCTACGCCCCGGACGGGCAGCAGTTGCTGCTGTCGATGATGAGCAGGTCGGCTACCGACGATCCGGCCGCGCTGAACCAGCGTCCGATGCTCGGTGAATTAGCCGCGATCGCGGTAGGTGACCTACTGCAGGGGCAGTGAGTCGTCGCGCCGGAGCACGAAGAAGTACGGCAGCCTGATCCCGCGCAGGTCCATCGCGCCGAGCACGGTGTTCTCGTCCAGTCGTCGAAACAGGTCGTTGATCGGCAGCTGGTCGTAGATCATCGTCGCAGTGTCCACGTTGCGATAGCGCGTCGTGCGCAGCCGGGCTCTGGGTCCGCGGGCCCGCAGCACGGGCCTGAGTGTGGCGATGGTGCTGCTGAAGTTCTGCCGTTTGAGGGTGGGGATCTTGGTAACCAGGCCGAGGCCGCCGAACGCAAGGACGGGGTTGAGCGGCCACAACCCGCTGCCGTCGCCGGTGGGAAACAGCAGTGGGTGAACGGTTTCGGAGTCCAGGAACGCTTTACCCCACCAACCGGTGGCGGCCAGCATGCCGTCTAGCGGATGGTTCGTCGGCAGTTCGAGGCCATGCCAGGTGCCGATCATGAAGTCCGGTTCGACGGCTGGCTGCGAGTCGAACAGTGCCAGCGCATCAGAAGTCGCAGTGGGGGCGTTCGGAAGGACTTCGTCGATCGACAGCATGCATCGACCTTACTTGACACCCGTCAATTCAGGCACACTGTAGTTGTGCGCCCAGACAGCTCTTGCCCATGTGGCAGCGCGGAGCCATACGGCCGCTGCTGTCTGCCCAGTCATCACGGCGAGCGGGAGGCTCGATCGGCCGAGCAACTGATGCGAACGCGCTACAGCGCCTACGCCGTTGGAGACTGCGACTATCTGTGGCGGACCTGGCACCCGCGCACACGCCCCGGCCATGTCGCTGACGCCGGGCTGGTGTGGACCCGTCTTGAGATCATCGACAGTGTCGCGGGCAACCCCGGTGATGATTCGGGCGAGGTCGAGTTCCGCGCGCACTACCGGGGCGGCGTCCTGCACGAGCGTTCCAGGTTCTCATTGAGAGCCGGCCGGTGGTTGTACCTCGACGGGGATCGGGTCGACTAGAGCACGTCGCCCGGGTCGGTGAACGGTAGACCGAGGTCGATGGCGACCTGTTCGGACAGCAGCGCTCCCTGATGCGTCGAGAGTCCCTTCGCCAACGCGGCATCAGCACTACAGGCGGCCTGCCAGCCTTTGTCGGCGAGCTTGAGCACGTAGGGCATCGTGGCGTTGGTCAGCGCGAAGGTCGACGTGCGCGGCACCGCACCGGGCATATTGGCCACGCAGTAGAAGACGGTGTCGTGTACGCAAAATGTCGGGTCGTCGTGAGTAGTCGGCCGCGAATCGCCGAAACAGCCCCCCTGGTCGATCGCCACGTCGACCAGCACTGCGCCCGGCTTCATGTGCGCCACAGTCGAATTGGTAACCAATTTGGGCGCCTTGGCCCCCGGAACCAGGACTGCGCCGATGACCAAGTCAGCTGCCTTCACAGCGTCCTCCAAGTCTAGGGCCGAGGAGTAGCGGGTCTGGATGCGACCGCCGAACTCGGCGTCAACTTCACGCAACTTATTGATGCTGACGTCGAAAACGGTCACATGTGCGCCCATTCCAGCCGCCACCCGTGCGGCGTTGCGCCCGACAGTCCCGCCGCCGATGACGACCACCTCAGCCGGCGCGACGCCGGGCACACCGCCCATCAGCACGCCACGACCACCCTCGCTGCGCATCAGGTGGTATGCCCCTGCCTGGGTCGACAACCTTCCCGCGACCTCGCTCATCGGCGCGAGCAAGGGGAGTGCCACTGACCCATCTGGGCTGGCAGTCTGCACGGTCTCGTAGGCGATCGACGTTGTTCCAGAAGCCAGCAGCGCTTCGGTGCACGGCTTGGACGCTGCCAGGTGCAGGTAGGTGAACAGCATCTGGCCTGATCTAATTCGGCCATACTCTGGCTCGATTGGTTCTTTGACCTTCAGCAGCAGATCGGCGTGTGCCCACACCTCGTCGGCCCCATTGACCAGCTGTGCCCCGGCGCGCTTGAAGTCAGCGTCGGAGATCGCCGATCCGGCGCCTGCCTCGGACTGGATGAGAACCTCGTGGCCACGGTCGACGAGTTCGGCGACCCCGGATGGGGTAATGGCGACGCGGTATTCGTTGTTCTTGAGTTCGGTCGGGACACCGACACGCATGATCGCTCCTCGCAATGATGGCCGGACAACTCCAATTATGAAGATCAGGCGATCTCGCGGCAATGAGAGCGGTGAAAATTCACTATGATGTCGTGGTGGCAGAAGAATCATCGAAAAAGAGTGAACCGCAACGCCGGGCCTCGAAGAATATTCAGCCTGCTGCGATCGACGATGTCGACCGGCGCATATTGACCGCTCTGCACGCCGACGCGCGCATGTCGAACAGTGCGCTGGCCGAGTGCGTCGGGATCGCCGCCTCAACCTGTCACGGCCGGGTGCGCCGACTGCAGGAGGTCGGGGTCATCCGCGGTTTCTACGCCGACATCGATCCGTCAGCGATCGGGCTGAACCTCCAGGCGATGATCTCAGTCAGGCTGCAGTTCACCGCGCGCAGCAAGATCGGAAGCTTCATCCAGCAGATCCGTCGCAAACACCAGGTGATGGACGTGTATTTCTTGGCCGGCGCCGATGACTTCATTCTGCACGTCGCCGCACGGGACACCGATGATCTGCGGTCTTTCGTTGTGGAGAACCTCAACGCCGACGCGGACGTCGCGGCCACGCAGACCTCGCTGATCTTCGAGCATCTGCGCGGTGCGTCTCCGCTGTAGAACTCTCAGCCGCCCACGGTGAAGGCGCGCAACCACGAGAACCACTCGGCCATGCCTTCTCCGGTCTTGGCGCTAATCGCGAGCACCTTCGCAGCCGGGTTGACCTGTCGAATCCGTTCGGTATAGGTGGCGATGTCGGTGTCGAGATACGGCGCCAGGTCGATCTTGTTGAGCAGCACCAGGTCGACCGCGCGGAACATGACCGGGTACTTCAAGGGCTTGTCTTCGCCCTCGGTCAGTGAGTAGACCATCGCCTTAGCGTGCTCACCGACATCGAACTCCGCAGGGCATACCAGGTTCCCGACATTCTCGATGATCACCAGGTCTAGTGCGCTCAGCTTGAGCCCGCCCAGTGCGCGGTTGACCATCGGCGCGTCGAGATGGCACTCACCGCCGAAGCCGTTGCCCGTGTTGAGCAGTGATATCTGCGCGCCACGGCCGCCGAGCCGTTCGGCATCCAGATCGGTGGCGATGTCGCCCTCGATCACCCCGATCGCGAGGTCACCCGCTACCTCGTCGAGCGTGGCAGCCAGCACCGCGGTCTTGCCTGAACCAGGTGAGCTCATCAGGTTCAACGCCCGAATTCCATTGGACTCCAAGATCTTCTGATTCTCTTTTGCCCGGATGTCGTTCTCGGAGAAGATGGCCTTCAGGATGTCAACACGCTGTGACCCAGTGCGGTAACCGCTGTGGTCATCATGCGTCGCGTCGACGTCGACGTCGTGGTCGTGGTCGTGGTCGTGGTCGTGGTCGTCGTGGTGGTGCCATCTACCCATGGCGGGCACCTGCCGCCACATCGATCGAGGTCACCAGAAACTCGTCCCCGCGCAGCACCGAAACGTTGACACTGGCGCACACCGGGCAGCAGATCGACCAGCGCGACGTGATTTCGGACTGCGTGTGGCAGGCCTGACATTCCACCGTGGCCGGCACCAGTTCCAGTTCCAGCTCCGCGTCGCCAAGATCATCATGCTCGCGCACGATGCCCCAGCAGAACGTCAGCGACTCTGCGACTACCTGGCGTAGGGCGCCGACCCGGACACGCACGACCTCGACGGGTCGGCCCTCCGCGTGTGTCTTCACGACTCCGGCGATCTCATGACACAAGGACAATTCGTGCACAGCACTACCGTAATCCTGCCGGTCGGCAGCAGGTGGTGGACTAGCAGCCGACATGGGCAGAAGTACTTCGCTGATTGCAGCTTGTTGGCGAGGTGATGGCGGGCTAGCCTCGCTTCACCGATCTGTGCCGATAGCCCACAGGTACAGCTGGTGTCAGCGGCCGAGGAGAATGCCCCGATGAGCGCACGCCCGGAATTCAGCGGTGGCGCCCACCCGGGTGGCTCCGTGCGCATCGGGTTGCGCATCTGCGGGCTGGTCCAGGGTGTCGGATTCCGCCCCACGGTCGCCCGTATCGCCGACCAGCATCTGCTGAGCGGTTTCGTCTTGAACGATTCCAGGGAACTTCGGTGCGAACTGGAGGGAGCGCCATCCAGCGTCGAAGCCGCTGTTGCCGCGATTTGTGCCGCGCCGCCACCGCTGGCCGTCATCGACTCGGTGCGCACCGACCCGCTGCCCCCGACGGGCGAATTGGGGTTCCACATCCTGGCCAGCGATGCTCTCGTCGAAGCCGGGCGCCGCACGTTGGTGTCGCCGGACATAGCGACCTGCGCCGATTGTCTACGGGAGCTGTTCGACCCCGCTGACCGCCGATATCTGCACCCCTTCATCACCTGCACCAACTGCGGGCCGCGCTACACGCTGACCACCGACCTACCCTACGACCGTCCCACGACAACGATGGCCGGCTTTCCCATGTGCTCGTCCTGCGCCTTGGAGTACGACGATCCGTCAGACCGCAGATATCACGCCCAGACCATCGCCTGCCCGAATTGCGGACCGGTGCTGTCGTGGCGCGGGCCTGGATCCGGCGCCTCGCCGCTGGCATCGGCTGCTGCCGCACTACGGGACGGTTTGGTAGTCGCGATCAAGGGCATCGGCGGCTACCACCTGGCGTGCCTTGCCGAGTCCGACGATGTGGTCGCAAGGTTGCGCGAGCGCAAGAACCGACCCGCCAAGCCGTTCGCGGTCATGACGGCTAACGTTGCCGCCGCGCGCCTGATTGCCCAGGTCAATGAGGCCGCGGCCCGGTCGTTGGCCTCGCCCGCCGCGCCGATCGTGCTGCTGCCGGCCCGCGCGGAGGGGGTGTGCGCCCAGGTGGCACCCGGCCTGCTGGATGTCGGTGTCATGGTCGCGTATTCGGCGATCCACCACTTGCTGTTCGCCGAGCTTGGCCGCCGGCCACTGGTGATGACTTCGGCCAACCAGGGTGGGTCCCCTATCGTTTTTCGCGATGAGGACCTGGGCTGGATCGACGGTCTGGCCGACGCCGTGCTGACCCATGACCGTCCAATCCACGTACCGTGCGAAGATTCCGTGACGGGTCTCGATGGCGAAGGAAATGAAGTACCGCTGAGGCGATCCCGTGGATACGCTCCGATGCCCGTCACGGCTAATGGCAGCCCACCGGCACCGGCGATCCTGGCGACCGGCGGTGACATCAAGACCACCTTCGCCCTGCGTGACGCCCACGGTCGAGCGCACCTGTCCCCGCATCTGGGCGACATGGCCGACCCCCGCACTCAGCACTGCTTTGCCCTAGCGCTGGAGCACCTGACATTCATGACGGGGACGCGGCCCATGGTCCTGGCGTGTGATCTGCATCCGGGATACGCCAGCACGCGGTGGGCGCAGCGCCAAGCTGCAGACGATAGCGGCGTGGATGGCATTATCGCCGTTCAGCACCACCACGCGCACGCGGTGTCACTGCTGGCTGAACACGGCCGGCTCGGTGAACCGATGATCGCGGTGACCTATGACGGCACCGGCTACGGCACCGACACCACAGTCTGGGGTGGCGAGCTTCTCATGATCTCCGACCCCGCGGTTTTCACCCGGGTTGACCACCTGGCCACGTTCGCGCTGCCCGGTGGTGAGGGCGCAGTTCGCCAGCCGGCCCGGATAGCGCTGGATCTACTCAGCCGAGCCGGGGTCGCGGCTGCCGAGGACTTGCCGCCCGTCAAGGCGATGGGTTCGGCGGGAATGCGCATTCTGTCTCAGCAGTTGGAGCGTGGCGTTGGTTGCGTGCCCACTACCAGCATGGGCCGGCTCTTCGATGCCGTTTCCAGCCTGCTGGGTGTCTGCCAGCAGGTCAGCTACGAAGGCCAGGCGGCCGTCGAGCTGGAACACTTAGCCCGTACGGCACAGAGTCGGCCCGTAATTGATTTCGAGATCTCCGATGGAATTATCGACCCTGCTCCCGTGATCGCGGCGCTGGTCAGCGGTATGCGGTCCGGCAGCGCAGCCGCCGACCTGGCCGCGGCCTTCCACGACGCGGTCATACGCGCGACGGTACGGGCGGCCGCCGATGCCGCTGATGCCGCTGCGATTTCCACCGTCGGACTCACTGGAGGAGTTTTTGCCAACCGGAGACTGCTCGACGGAATCGTGGCCGCGCTGCGCGGGCGCGGCCTGGAGGTGCTCACCCACCGGGTTGTGCCCTGCAACGACGGGGGATTGGCGTTGGGACAGGCAGCAGTCGTCGCGGCCCGGCTATCCGCGTGCTCTTCAAGCGAAAGGAATGGCTTATGTGCCTGGGAATCCCCGGCAAGGTGATCGAGATCTGGGATGAGTCCGGGACGCCGATGTCCTTGGTCGAGTTCGGTGGGATCACCAAAACCGTCTGTTTGGCGTTCCTGCCCGACATTGAGATCGGCGAGTTCGCGATCGTGCACGCGGGATTCGCGATTGCCACGCTCGACGAAGAATCGGCTAACGTCACCCTCCAGATGTTCGCCGACCTCGGCACGCTCGATGAGGAACTAGCGGGTTCAGAGGGGCAGGCTATGGCACCGGACAGGAGGGATCCGGCATGAAATACCTCGACGAGTTCCGCGACCCGGTCGCTGCCAAGACACTGGTTTCCTCGATCAAGCGCCGCGCCACCCGGGTCTGGACCATCATGGAAGTCTGTGGTGGACAGACTCATTCAATCATCCGCAACGGCCTCGACCAGCTGCTCGAGGGGACCGTCGAGTTCGTTCACGGCCCGGGCTGCCCAGTGTGTGTGACACCGCTGGAAATGATCGACCGTGCTCTGGACATCGCGGCGCGCGACGATGTGATCTTCTGCTCGTTCGGTGACATGCTGCGCGTTCCGGGCAGCCACCAGGATCTGTTCGGTGTGCGCGCTCGCGGTGGCGACGTCCGGGTCGTGTACTCGCCGCTGGATGCCACTCGGGTGGCTGCGGGCAACCCCGACAAACAAGTCGTGTTCTTCGGTGTGGGCTTCGAGACCACCGCTCCGGCCAACGCCATGGCAGTCCTGCACGCGCAACGACTAGGGCTGACAAACTTCTCGATGCTGGTGTCCCACGTGTTGGTGCCGCCGGCGATGACAGCGATCCTGTCGTCACCGACCAACCGGGTCCAGGGCTTTCTCGCCGCCGGCCATGTGTGCTCGGTGATGGGCACCGCCGAATACGGACCGTTGGTCAAGGAGTTCGGTGTGCCGATCGTCGTCACCGGTTTCGAACCGCTGGACCTTCTCGAAGGCGTCCGCCAGACCGTCGATCTACTGGAAGCGGGGACACCCGCACTGCGCAACGCCTACCCGCGCGCGGTCACCGATGCCGGCAACCCGGTCGCCCAGAAGATCCTCGCCGACGTCTTCGCAGTCACCGACCGGCAGTGGCGCGGAATCGGATTGATCGCGAAGTCGGGGTGGACGCTGTCGCCGCGCTACGCGGAATTCGACGCCGAACAGCGATTCGGCGTCGGGAACCTGCAGGTAGCGGAATCGCCGCAGTGCCGTAGCGGTGAAGTGTTGCAGGGTCAGCTCAAACCCACCGATTGTCCCGCCTTCGGGCTGAGCTGTACACCGCGAAACCCGCTGGGTGCCACCATGGTTTCCAGTGAGGGGGCATGTGCGGCCTACTATCATTTCCGCCGCCTCGAAGCGTCCGCACATGCCTGACCGGCCGGCGCCCGCCAATCCCGCCGACTGGGTGTGTCCGCTGCCGCTGCGCGAAACCCAGCGGATTGTGCTAGGCCACGGCGGTGGTGGCGTGCTCTCCGAGGAACTCGTCGAAAACCTCTTCCTGCCCGCCTTCGGCACCGAGTCCGATCCTGCCCGCGATTCGGCGCTGGTCGACATCGACTCCGGGCGCATCGCGCTGACCACCGACTCATACGTGGTGCAGCCGTTGTTCTTTCCCGGCGGCAACATCGGTGACCTCGCCATCAATGGCACGATCAACGACATCGCCTGCAGCGGTGCGCAACCGGTGGGGCTAACTGCGGGATTCATCATCGAAGAAGGTCTGCAGCTCGATCTGCTCGGCGCGATCGCCGCGACTATGGGCAGGGCGGCCGCGGCAGCCGGAGTCGCCATCATCGCCGGGGACACCAAGGTTGTCGAAAAGGGCAGCGCGGATCAGCTGTTCATCAACACATCGGGGGTAGGGGTAGTTCCCGCGGGAGTTACGATCGGGCCGGACCGCGCTCGGCCCGGCGATGTGGTCATCGTTTCGGGCAACATCGGCGAACACGGCATCGCGATCATGAGTGTGCGTGCGGGCATCGACTTCGGCACCGTCGTGACTACCGACAGCGCGCCGATGCACCGCCTGGTCGCCGCAATGCTTTCCGCGGCGGCCGACGCCGGGGATGCCGGAGCGGTACATGCGCTGCGTGACCCCACTCGCGGGGGGCTTGTAGCCTCAGTCGTCGAAATTGCCCGCGCGGCATCGGTCGGCGTCGAACTCGACGAGAGCGCCATCCCAGTCCCCGAGGCAGTCGCGTCGGCCTGTTCGTTTCTGGGCCTGGACCCACTTCAGGTCGCCAACGAAGGCAAGATGGTCGCCTTTGTCCATCCCGATCATGCCGATGCGGTATTGGCTGCGATGAGGTCATGCCCCGAAGGTGCGGGCGCCGCGGTGATCGGCCGGGTGGTCAGTGAACACCCTGGTATGGCAGTGGCGCGCACGGCGTTCGGCACCACCCGCATTGTGGAACGTGAACTCGGCGAACAGCTCCCGCGAATCTGCTGAGCTGTGCGGTCCCCTTGTTAGGGGGCTGCCGCGGTCGGTGGACGCTATCGCCCGACGGGCTGTGTGCGTCATCGTGGCGCCGGCCGTGGCTGGCCCTGGATAGCTCGCCGTCGGCTCCGGCTGCGTGGCCGCACCCCAACCGTTGATAACCACTTCCGGCAGGGGTTGCAAAGTGGTCGTGGGGAGGCATCATCGACGCTATGGAAACGTTTGTGCTCATCGTGGTTGCCCTGTGGTGGTTCGGGTGTGCAGTCACTGCGGGAATCATGGCAACCAATAGGTACCTCAACGGGGTCGTGTTTTTCTGTGTGGGACTGTTTATCCTCGGGCCGCTAACCGTTGGAGTTGCCCTCTTGGCAGCACCGGGACACCCTCAAGGGGTTCTTCGTAACTAATGTGCACCAGCACACCAACGGCGTGTACAAGTCTTCACCCGACCGTGCATGTTTCGTTACCGCGTCCTCATCCCATTGTCATTGTCTGTACCGATACTGAATGGCAAGTAATCGCGAGAAGAAGGTGGTCCCAGTGCTGATTGTCTACCTGTGTGGTGCGCTCGCTACCGCGCTGGCCGGGATAGGTGGGGCCATCCGGTATTCCGATCCGCGTACTGGCCCCCGAACTCAAGTAGCGGTAGTGGTCATGGCAGCTGTGTTCTGGCCGGTCGTGGCTGTTGGGGCTCTGCAGGCGTTCGGCATGCTGCTGCTGGCGAATTGGTTTAAATCCGCCCCAGATGCCGACGCATCCGGCGC
>JBMYXJ010000048.1:0-10430 GCA_049608285.1 Mycobacterium sp.
CGCGGTGAACTCGTCGGTATCAACTCCGCGATCGCCACAATGGGTGCCGACGCGGGCGGGAAGCAGGGTGGGTCCATCGGCTTGGGGTTCGCGATCCCGGTGGACCAGGCCAAGAGGATTGCCGACGAATTGATCCAGACGGGAAGCGCCTCCCGAGCGTCGCTGGGTGTCCAGGTTGGGAACGAAGCAGGCGCTGACGGCGCGAAGATCTTCGAGGTCACCGCCGGGGGAGCCGCCGAGGCGGCGGGACTTCCTGAGGGAGTCTTGATCACCAAACTCGATGACCGGGCCATAGGCAGCGCCGACGCGCTGGTGGCGGCTGTGCGGTCGAAGGTGCCCGGCGAAGCGGTGACACTGACCTATCTCGATGCCGCGGGCCAGCCGCAGTCGGTAGAGGTCACACTCGGCAAAGCCGGCCAGTGAGGCTGGTCGCGGGCCCCGCGGCCGACGACCGCAGTGTGGCTGCATTGATGTCTGAGCCGAGATATACGGTTGAGCGTATGGAACAGCCTGATGCGTTGGTGGGCCGGGCGCTGGTGGTGGTGGTGGATGACCGCACCGCCCACGGTGACGAAGCGGACCACAGCGGACCTCTGGTCGCTGAACTGCTCGGCGAGGCGGGCTTGGTGGTGGACGGCGTAGTGGTGGTTTCCGCGGATGAGGTGGAGATTCGCAACGCTCTGAACACCGCGGTGATCGGCGGCGTCGACCTCGTGGTGTCGATCGGGGGCACCGGGGTGACGCCGCGTGATGTCACCCCCGAGTCAACGCTCGAGCTCCTCGATCGCGAGCTTTTGGGGATCGCTGAAGCGCTTCGGGCTTCGGGCCTGTCGGCGGGCATCGCCGACGCAGCACTCTCGCGAGGGCTGGCAGGCGTTTCCGGCAGCACCCTGGTGATTAATCTCGCCGGATCGCGTGCGGCTGTGCGCGATGGAATGGCAACACTTGGGCCGTTGGCGGCGCAGATCATCGCCCAGCTATCCAGCTTGGATATCTGAGGTGCCTCAGCGCGGCCGTACCCAGGGGGTCGCCGCACTGTGTGACGCATGCAGGACGATGGTGTACCGGTCGCGTTAGACCGCGATCCGCCCTCACACTTGGATGTGGCGAGGGTTTGGCCAACATGGGGATCGGATTGATTGCATCGCTTTCAGGTCCGATGAGATGGTCGGTGGTTGTGGAGGACGGTCACGGGTGAGCGTTTCGGAATTGGATTCAGTTGATGTTGATGTCGTTGTTGTCGGTGGCGGATATTCCGGGTTGTCGGCGGCTTGGGCGTTAGGCATCCAGGGACGCTCGGTTGTGGTTTGCGAAGCCCGCGAGAGGGTAGGCGGACGGGCCTGGACGGAGAAGGTGCCTGAGGGGGGTTGGGTCGACCACGGAGGCCAGTGGATCGGGCCTGGCCAGACCCGCATCCTGGAGTTAGCCAAGGAAATGGGCGTTGAGACGTTCCCGACCTTCCAGGACGGCCAATACCTTTTGGTCTTCGGTGGCCAGCGCCTGGTGTATTCGACCGACGACCCAACGAGGCTGGATCTCCCGGTCCCCGAGGCGGACAATCAGGAACTGTTGCAGGTGCTGGCCGAGATCGACACGTTGTCGAGAACCGTCCCCCCGCACGCCCCGTGGGAGGCACCCCGGGCCAAGGAGTGGGACACCCAAACCGCAGATACCTGGATCGAGCAGAACCTCACGACCGACGGGGCGAAGTTCGCCCTGCACGCCGCGATCGTCGGGTACTTCTCGGTCGAACCAAGTGACTTGTCGTTCCTGCATCTGCTGTTCTACATTTCCTCCGCGGGTGGCCTTGAGGAGCTCGAGGCGAGTTCGCTGGCCTGGAGGTTCCGAGAGGGTGCCCAAGAGATCCCGAACAGACTGGCCGAGCGCTTGGGCGACAGCGTCAGGTATTGCTCGCCGGTGAGGAAAATCGATCAGACCGGCGGCAAAGTAGTCGTCCACACCGACACGGGCAGTGTCCAAGCCAGTCGGGTCATCGTTGCTGTCTCTCCCCAGCTGGCTTCGCGGATCCAATACGAGCCGGTCTTGCCGCCCTCACGTGACCAGTACACCCAACGAATGCCGCTGGGCTCGGTGATCAAATGCCACGCGGTTTACCCCCGCGCTTTCTGGCGCGATAACAACTCCAATGGGCAGCTGCTCAGCGAGGGCGAAGTGAACTCCACGTTCGACAACTCACCCGAGGACGGGGTTCCGGGCATTCTGGTCGGGTTCTTGGAGGGCGCGGTTGCGCGACGTTGGCATGAACGCCCTGAGCAAGACGTCCGCGAGAAGATGATCGCCACCTTCGTTGAGCATTTCGGTGAACAGGCCGCCCGACCACAACACTTCTACTACGCCAACTGGGGTGCTGAGCCGTGGTCGCGGGGCTGCTACGCCGGGGTCCCTACTCCAGGCACGTGGATCGGCTACCGCGACGCAGTGCGCAAGCCGGTCGGACGGATTCACTGGGCCGGCACCGAAGCCTCGACCGAATGGGCCCAATACATGGAAGGTGCGGTCCGTTCGGGTCAGCGGGCGGCAGCTGAAGCGGACGCGGCCCTCGCCGAGTGAAAGCGGGCCCAACAATGGAAGATCTCAGCGCATGGTTCAACAACCTCGGCGCGGACGTATTGGAGGATTCGCTTGCCGACGACGTTGTCGTTGAGCACGTAACTACGGGGCGCAGGATCCTCGGAAAGGAAGCGGTCCTGGGCTGGCTCAATGAGCTACAGCAACGCTCAGCTGAGGATCACATCGACATTGTTAAATCCAGCATCGACGGCTCGACGATATGGACCGAACGAGTAGATCACCATCTGATCGACGGCCAATGGCACGACATTCCGGTCATGGGAGTCATCGAACTCAACGCCGACCAACAGGTGGTCTTGATGCGGGACTACTTCGACCCCCGACTAGCCCTTTAAACAGGCTAAACGTCGAAGATGGGGTCACTAGCGGCCGCCTCAATGTCCCCGACGACCTCAACCACCTCAACCGCCCCAGTTGTCTCAGCCGCTGGGATCTGCTGAGACCTCGTGCATCTATTGCCGGCCGATACGGCCGAGAATGTGCCCAGCGCGAAGCTACCGGTCTGACCCGCCGAATCGACGGTTGCCGGGCCTCTGGCTACCATCGGCGTCGTTTGTCAGCTGGGTTGGAAGTAAAAGGGGGTGTCGCCCGACCTTATGTATGCAGCAAATCCTGTTGACAACCGTCCCTTCAAACTCACGCCGAGTCGCTCAGAACCCAGAATCGTCACTTCCTATTGTGCTGAAACGATTCCCAGATCCCGGTTTACTATCGCGGACCGAGCCGCCATACTGAGTTCAATGTTAAGTGCAGGTAAACGGCAAATGGTTGAGCGCTGTGATCTTTGTCACTCCAGGTGGCATCGGTGACGGACGCGCCAGGACGTCCCCAGTACTCAGCTAACAAAATATTCGGCGATGCGCTGCCGGAGATTGGTCCTGACGAGCGCGACGACGCATCACCGGATGATGACGGCGACAACGACGAGCGGCTGAGAGATAACGTTCCGCCGCATCATTGATTCGAGCGTTGTGCTCGCGATAACCGCAGAAAAATAAGCTTGTAACGTTCGGGCCGTCCGAAGCGAACAGTCTCATGCGGGGCCAGAAACTGCGACGTTACAAAACGGTATGCCCTGCCGTCGCTGTAAGGGGGGTTGCGGGCAAACGTGGTAAGTTCAGCAAACAACGCACAACGAGAACATTCGGATGGCGATCGGGGAGCGGGCACGTTGCCGGTCCTATTGAGTCCCGTTATGTTCCTCGTGTCACGATGAGCGAATCGTAAGGCTGAGCGGTGGGGTTTTAAATCCACTCGCATGTTGGTCTTGCGAGGTGTGGTGTAGCGGCAAGGCCAGGCGCGGACAACCTCGGTGCCCCAGTCGGTGGGGTTCCATCTACATACTTATAAGGGAGATCATGAGGGCATTGAGTCGGGTGCTGATCGTGATGGTGGCGGCCGTAGCTGCGTTGTTCGTGGGCACTGGCACCTCTCACGCGGGGCTAGATGATGAGATGAGCCTGGTTGACGGCCAGGGTAATACTTTGACGATCCAGCAGTGGGATACGTTCCTCAACGGTGTGTTTCCGCTGGACCGTAACCGGCTGACTCGTGAGTGGTTCCACTCGGGCAAGGCCACCTACATTGTCGACGGCGAGGGCGCCGAGGACTTTGAGGGCACGTTGGAGCTTGGTTACCAGGTGGGCTTCCCCTGGTCGCTGGGTGTGGGTATCAACTTCAGCTACACCACGCCCAACATCGCGTTCGACGGTCTGCAGGGTGTGGGTTTCTTCGACCCGGTGTTTGGTAACGAGTTCAGCGGCATTGTGACCCCGCCGCTGTTCCCGGGTGTGTCGATCTCGGCAGACCTGGGTAACGGCCCGGGTATCCAGGAGGTCGCGACGTTCAGTGTTGACGTGGCGGGCCCAGGTGGTTCGGTGGCTGTGTCCAACGCGCACGGCACCGTGACCGGCGCGGCCGGCGGCGTGCTGCTGCGCCCGTTCGCTCGGTTGGTTTCGTCGACCGGTGACAGCGTCACCACCTACGGCGCACCGTGGAACATGAACTGACGTTGGTCTTCCAAGCAGCGTTGGTCTAACAATCAAGCGGTCAATAGCCGCGAGCCGGGGTTGAGCGGTCTGCGCACGGCAGCCGGGGTTTCCGAGGGGTTTCCGGATCTGCCCCCGAGACACCTCAGTTATCGGTCGCTGAATCGCTGTGTCTTCAAAAGCGTAGGTCGGCCGCTATTGCGGGCGGGGCGCCATTCGGCTATTTCCCAGGATACTCACAGGAATTTCGGAGTAATGGGAGCCTGCGTGGCCTACGTGCGATTTCGCGCGATCTACTGAATCTGAAGTGTGTCTGAGTAGTTAACTTTGCTCTACATGGCAGTTAACTTTGCCCTGCGTGGTCATGCACGGTGGACTTGCACCGGTATTCTCCGGGGTGGACCTGAAATGGTAGACCGCTGCACATCGCGCGGTGACGTGACAGAAAGGGGCAGGCTGATGGCTGCCATCTTCGACAAATCCGCACAACTGGGCGCCCTGGCCATTGGTGGACTCTTTGTGAGCGTGGCTGCTCTGACCTCCGGCGCTGGAATCGCTAGCGCGGGGCCTAACGATCCGGGCATGGACCGGGTGGGCGGCGACGGAGACGTGAGCTCGCGCCAGGCTGACTCCGTCTCCGGCGCGAACCACTGCGACGTCAGCAGCGGCACGCTGAGCACATCCGAGGTCAGAAGCTCTGACCACGGGGAGCCGATGCAAAGGACTAACGAGGCCGGGCCGAGTTGGGTCGGGTCGGATGGCTGGCAGGCCATCGGTTTGAGCCGCTCGAACCCCTGGGGTGGCTCATTCAATTCCCAGAGTACGAGAACCGGTTTGCAGTGCCACGGGGGCAGGCCGACGACAGCCGGCCCGAGCCGGGCGCACTTCTGACGCACGCCCGCCGCTGACGCTTGACAATTCTCCCTCCGGTGATTGCGCCGGGGGGAGAATTGCATTGAAGGGGCTTAATGCAGCGTCAGAGTGACGGACTGCACTAAGGCAGCGCCGGCCACGGTGTTCGCTGCTGCGGCGGGCAGCGCCACGAGCACGATTCGGCCGCCCCCACCGGCGGGCCGCTTGTCCTTCGCTGAAACCAGTACCACCACCGCGTCAGTGGCGATCAGTCGGGCGCTTTCGGGCGCGTCAGCAGATTCGGGTGCGGCCACGATATCCACGATGTCTCCGGGTCTGACGAGGCTCACCAGGGCGGCATCGGCTAAGGGGAGGGGCACGATGCGGGCGTCCGGGCCGGCAGCGAACTCTGCCAGCCGCGGTCCCAGCAGGCGCACGTCGGTCAGGATCTCGCCGCGGCGCGCTGGCCCGGCCAGTGTGGCTCCGAGCACCGAGTCAATGTTGGCGTGCGAACCTTCGGGAATGGTCGACGCCGCACGAGTTTCGAGTCTGACATCGTCGAGGGTGAGTTCAATCCCGGGTGAAAGGTCGCGGGTTGCGACGACGATCTTGGTGTGGTCTGCGCGGGGATCGTCTCGCCAGGCAGCAACGGCGGCCAGGACTACCAGGGCGCCAGCGAGTGCCCGACGGGCGGCCACCGTGCGTGACCAATCGGGCCGCATGATGCGGGCGAGTCGGTCCCGCGGTGAATAGCCCAGAGCTTCTCTCATCCGGCCAGGCTAGACAGCGCTGAGGCGCTCAGTCAGCCACCAAGTTCGCAGCTGTGGAAAACCTCAGTTCGAGGGTGCAGCTGCCGACGTTGACGAGCTGCTCGACTTCTCCGACGAGCTCGATTTGTCTGGCGAGCTCGATTTGTCCGATGAGCTTGATTTGTCTGGCGAGCTCGATTTGTCCGATGAGCCGGCGGACGCGGAGTCTGACGAGCTGGCCGACGAGGAGTCCGTGCCGGCATCTGAACTGCGCGACTCGGAGTTCTTGGCTGCTTCGCGGCTGTCGTTACGATAGAAACCACTGCCCTTGAAGACGACTCCCACCTTGCCGAACAACTTGCGCAGCCGCCCGTCGCAGCGGGGGCACTCTGTCATTGAGTCATCGGTGAATGACTGCACCGCATCGAACTTGTTGTCACATTCAGTGCAGGCATAGGAATAGGTAGGCATGAAAACCCTCCGCGGTGGTGAAACTTCTTAGCACTCTACCGGCCCAAGTGCTAGCTCCGCCAGGCGGGCGGTGTCAGTCCTGCAGCTTGAGTCGGCCCTCAAATACCGAGTCCGACCACACCTGCCCGTGGGGTCAGCGCGTGTGTCATCGGCACATCGTGCTGTTCGGAGGGGAGGTGATCGACGAGTTCGTCGTCACGCACCACGGCTATGAGCGCAGCGCCCGGGTCGGCCAGCTGCAGTGTCCGATCGTAGAACCCCGCACCGCGACCCAGCCGGACGCCCTGACGGTCTACCGCGAGGGCCGGCACGACGACCACCGCTGCTTCGGCCAGCGCGTCGGGCGGCAACCATGGCTGCTTGGGTTCGCGCAGGCTGTACGGCGCCTCGACCAGCTCGCCCGGTCTATATCGCGCCCATTGCAGCGGTAGCGGCGTGCCGTCGGGGCCTTGGCGGGCGACGGGAAGGAGCACGGTTACCTCGCGGCGCACCAATACGTCGATCAGTTCTAGGGAGCCGGGCTCGGAGCCGACCGGGACGTGGGCGCAGACGGTCTGACCAGGGTCGACGAATCCCCCCAGTCGAGAAGCGAGAAGGTCTGCCTCCCCGGCTCGGGTGTTCGAAGTCGCGGACTGGCGGGCGGCCAGAATCTTGGTTCTCAGCTGTGTCTTTGTCGAGTGCACGCGAAGTCCTCCGGAGCCGGTTAGATAGGGACATCCAACCCAGAGAGGTTAATGTGTGAACGATGAATTGGCCTGAAGTTCCGATGCCGTACACCGCGGTTGTGCCTGCGGCGGGGCTGGGAACGCGATTTCTTCCCGCCACCAAAACGGTACCCAAGGAGTTGCTGCCTGTCGTTGATACGCCAGGCATCGAGTTGGTTGCCGCCGAGGCCGCTGAAGCTGGTGCTCAACGGCTGATCATCATCACCTCCGAGGGCAAGGATGGCGTGGTCGCGCACTTCGTCGAGGATCTGGTTCTTGAGGGGACGCTGGAGGCGCGTGGTAAGAAGTCGATGCTGGAGAAGGTTCGGCGCGCGCCGGCGTTGATCAAGGTTGAGTCGGTGGTCCAACCCGAACCCCTCGGGCTTGGGCATGCCGTGAGTTGCGTGGAATCCAGCTTGGCCCCCGATGAAGACGCGATCGCGGTGCTGCTGCCCGACGACCTTGTGCTGCCCACGGGGGTGTTGGAGACGATGTCGAAGGTGCGAGCCAAACGCGGTGGCTCAGTGCTGTGCGCGATCGAGGTGGACGAAGAACAAATCAGCGCCTACGGCGTGTTCGACGTCGAGATCGTGCCGGACGCGACCAACCCCAACGTGCTCAAGGTCACGGGGATGGTCGAAAAGCCCAAGGCCCAGGACGCGCCATCGCCGTACGCGGCGGCCGGCCGCTACATCCTCGATCGGGCAATTTTCGGCGCGCTCAAGCGGATTCCGCGCGGAGCGGGCGGTGAGCTGCAGCTCACCGATGCGATTGCCCTGCTGATTGCCGAGGGGCACCCGGTGCACGTGGTGGTGCACCGCGGATCTCGACACGATCTGGGAAATCCGGGCGGCTACTTGAAGGCTGCGGTTGACTTTGCCTTGGAGCGGGACGACTACGGGCCCGAACTGCGTCACTGGTTGGTCGAACGGTTGGGCCTCGCTGACACGGCGACTGAGCAGTAGCGGCTGTACCGCCGAGCGCATCCACGAGGCGCCGTCGGTTCTAGCCCGCGGTCGCCGGGTGTGTTGAACGGGAGAAAGGCGCGATTTGCGTTCGGTGGAGGAGCAGCAGGCTCGGGTGGCTTCTGCGGCGGTGGCCCCACGGCCGGTACGTGTGGCGATCGCGGAAGCGCAAGGTTTGATGTGCGCCGAAGAGGTGGTGACCGAGCGTCCGCTACCGGGGTTCGACCAAGCGGCCATCGACGGGTACGCGGTGCGCAGCGTGGACGTACTCGGCATCGGTGCAGCTGAGGAGCGCGACGGCGACCTGGGCGCCGATGACGAGCGTAACCGCGACAGCAGCTTGCCTGTGATGAGCACAATCGAGGCCGGTGCGCGTACTCCGAGCAGGCTGCAGCCACGGCAGGCTGCGCGAGTGCAGACCGGTGCCCCCATGCCGACGTTGGCAGATGCTGTGTTGCCGATGCGCTGGACTGATGGGGGTAAATCGCGAGTCAGGGTCTTGCGGGGCGTCCGGTCCGGCGCGTATGTGCGTCGTGCCGGTGATGACGTGCAGCCAGGTGACGTCGCGGTGCGGGCCGGCGCGATAATCGGTGCCGCACAGGTCGGCCTGCTTGCCGCGGTAGGACGTGAGCGTGTGCTGGTGCACCCGCGGCCGCGGTTGTCGGTCATGTGTGTGGGTGGCGAACTCGTGGACATCTCGCGCACACCTGGCAATGGTCAGGTATACGACGTGAACTCCTATGCGCTGGCGGCCGCGGGGCGGGACGCAGGTGCGGAGGTCAACAGGGTTGGCATCGTGCCGGCCGACCCCAAGAAGTTGCGGGCGATTGTGGAAGGCCAGTTGAACCGCGCCGAGGCCCTGGTGATCGCAGGTGCTGTCGGAGGAGCGGCCGCCGAGGGCGTGCGATCGGTGCTTGCCCAGCTCGGAGATATGGAGGTCACGCGGATAGCGATGCATCCGGGGTCGGTGCAGGGCTTCGGTCTCCTGGGGCCAGAGCGTGTTCCCGTCTTCCTGCTGCCCGCCAATCCCGTCAGCGCTCTGGTGGTGTTTGAAGTGATGGTGCGTCCGCTCATTCGCCTCTCACTGGGCAAGCGGCAACCGATGCGGCGCGTCGTGCAGGCCCGCACGGTGTCGCCGATCAGTTCGGTGGCCGGACGCAGGGGGTACTTGCGTGGTCAGTTGATGCGGGACCAGGACACCGGAGAATACCTGGTGCAGGCGCTGGGCGGGTCTCCTGGCGCGTCGTCGCACCTGTTGGCCACTCTGGCAGAGGCAAATTGTCTGGTCGTCGTTCCCGCCGACGCGGAGCAGATCCGTACCGGCGAGGTCGTTGACGTCGAGTTCTTGGCCCAGCGCGGCTGAACAGGCCGTCGCCGCCGTCATGAACCTGTGGAGCTCCCGTTCGCAGCATCCGGGATGGCCGTTGCCGGTCGGCCCGCTGCGGGTACCGGCGGGGCTGGTCCGGCTGCGTCCGGTCAGGCTCCGCGACGCCACACACTGGAGCAGGGCCCGGCTGGCCGACCGCTCTCACCTCGAACCGTGGGAGCCCTCTACTGAGCACAGTTGGGAAGTGCGACACTCTGTTTCATCGTGGCCCTCGGTATGTTCGGGTCTGCGTGCCGAAGCCCGTAAGGGTCGGATGTTGCCGTACATGATCGAGCTAGACGGGCAGTTCGCCGGCCAGCTCACGATCGGAAACGTGACGCACGGTGCGCTCCGTTCGGCATGGATCGGTTATTGGGTTGTGAGCGGGTCGATAGGCGGCGGCGTGGCTACTGCGGCGTTGGCGCTGGGATTGGATCACTGCTTCGGTCCAGTCATGCTGCACCGGGTCGAGGCCACGGTACGTCCAGAGAATATGGCGAGCCGTGCGGTGCTGGCTAAGGCCGGCTTCCGCGAGGAAGGCCTGCTCAAGCGCTATCTCGACGTCGACGGCGCCTGGCGCGACCACCTTCTGGTGGCCATCACCATCGAGGAATTGAACGGATCGGTGGCTTCGGCATTGGTCCGTGCGGGACGCGCTTCGTGGGCCTGACGGCGCCGATTGGGTGGGCTGTGTTGTTACTGATGTGACACGTGTGACGTTTGGTCCTTGTCACCAGCGAATT
>JBMYXJ010000049.1:0-10425 GCA_049608285.1 Mycobacterium sp.
AGACGATGACAGAGATTTTCGTTCACTGGCCGCCGCTGCGCTGCGGGCAGCCCAGCTTGAGGTGGTGGAGGCAGGCACGATTGCTGCCGCCACAAAGACTTTCACGCATATCGCCGTTGATCTCGTTGTCGTGGATGGCCTGTTGCCGGACGGGGACGGCACAGCTTTCATCGAATCTCTACGCGCTCATAACCGCAAGGTGCGCATCATCTTTGTCTCAGCCTTCGTGCGCGATCTGGCGACCGTCGAGCACCTGACCAAAGAACTCGATGTCTCCGGGGTCATCTACAAGCCAATCGACATCGGAGATTTCACCGACCAGGTCCTGCAGCTATTCGGTATGCCCAAAGCTCCCGCTGCGCCTTCCGCTCCCCCGGATCTCGCAGCCGAATTCGCTGCGCTGAACGCACAATATAGCGCGAAGCTTCCCAAGAAATTGCAGGAGATCGAGACTGCGATTGAGCGAGCCAAGACCGACCACGACAGCATCGCCGATGCTCGCGGGCTGGCACACCGGCTGCGTGGCTCAGCCGGATCCTATGGACACCCGGCACTCAGCGAAGCCATCGCTTGCGCCGAAGATCTGCTCGCCGAGGCACAGGCCAATCCTTCCGCCATCCGCCGGCACCTGTGGGAGGAGATCGACACCGCGCTTCGCGATAGTCGCCTCTGCCTCGAACGCGGGCCAGAGTTCAATCAGGGTTCTCCCACGGCTGCTGCGACGCAATAGTCACTTCTCGTGGTCGACGATGACCCCGAGTTTCTGCAATTCGTCCGAGCGGCCGGAAGAAAACTGCTGCTCAACATAGTCACCGCGCAGGACGCGAACGAGGCTATGCAGCGGGCCCGCACCTCACCACTGGTCGGCGCCGTACTCGACGTCCATCTATTCGATGGGACCTCTTTCTCTTTGGCCCGAGAAATTCGTAGCACAGCTTCCAACGGCCAAATACCCATTGCCTTTGCATCGGCGGACCACCGGATCGAGACTCGAGTCGCCGCCATCGAAGCCGGCGGAACGCGATTTTTCGAAAAGCCGATGTCCGAGGAGAGCTTTGGCGCACTGGCCCAGCAGCTAGCCATGCTTTCGGATGCCACCAGTCAAAAGGTCCTTATTGTTGACGATGATCCAGACGTGGTGGAGCACTACGCCTTTCACCTCCAGGGTGCCGGGTACAGCGTGGAAACGCTTGGTTCCGCAGCCGGGATCACCGAGAAGCTGGAGCAGATTTCTCCGGACGTACTCTTGCTTGATATTAATCTTCCTGGAATTTCCGGGCTCGATGTTTGTCGCGCGCTCAGGATGTCCGAAACCTACGAGGCCCTACCCATCTTTATCGTCACCGGGCAGACTGACGACCACACACGCCTTTTGGCCTTTCGCGCCGGCGCCTCTGACGTCGTGGCAAAGCCGGTGATTGCTGAAGAGCTCTTGGCCCGAGTTGGGGTTCAGCTCGAGCGGGTGGGTCTTCTGCGCGACCGCGCGGACAAGGATCCACTTTCCGGACTGCTCACCAGGCGGGCACTGGTCGAGGCGTTCCAAAGAGCACTGGCCGTGGCCACCCGTGAAAAGAAGCCGCTATCGCTGGTCCTTTTGGACATCGATAGGTTCAAGAGGGTCAATGACACCTATGGACACTTGGCCGGAGACCAGGTGATCGCCCACCTTGGAGATCTCCTGCGAAGGCGCTTTCGATTGGAGGACCTCCGCGGTCGCTGGGGCGGCGAGGAGTTCATGCTGGTATTCCCGGGGCAGAACACCGCGTTTGCCGAACGGGCGGCGGCACTACTGCTTGAGGAATTCTCCGAGCTTGCATTTGCATCCGACGACGGTGAGCGATTCAGCGCAACGTTTACCGCCGGGGTCGCCGCCTATCCCGAAGACGGCGTATCTATTTCGGCGCTGGTCCGCCAGGCTGACCAAAGACTGTATGTGGGCAAACAGCGGGGCCGAAACCAAGTTGTCGCAATGGCGGCCAGCACTGCCCACCCAAGCGACGCGGGAATCCTGGAAGGGCCGACATGAGGGTGCTCATGAGCGACGACGAGGAAGGCATTCGCAAGATCGGTCAGGTCAGCCTTGAAGCAGTCGGCCAGATTGAGACCGCCATCGCTGCATCGGCGCGGGAGGGCATCGATGTGGCATTGGGTGATCGGCCTGACCTCATCCTGAGCGACATAGTGATGCCCGGCATGGACGTAGTCGCCGCGCTGGCCGAGTTCAGAGACACCCCGGAGTTAGGTGATATCCCAGAAATCTTCATGACCGCCAAGGCGCAGCCCAGTGAGGTCGCGTCCTACATTGAAAAGGGCGCGATTGGGGTCATCACAAAACCGTTCGACCCGATGACAACGGTCAGCGCGAACGGCGGATGATGGCGCGCAGCTTATCCAACCTGGTGGAGATCTCGCGTTCGGCGCCACGATCGGTGGGCCGGTAGTAGTCCACCCCTACCAACTCATCAGGCGGATATTGCTGCGGGACAACTCCTTCGGGTGCATCGTGGGCGTAGCGGTAGCCGATGGCATTACCCAGCTTCGACGCACCCGAGTAGTGCCCGTCGCGAAGATTGGCAGGCACCAGCCCGGCTTTCCCGGCCTTGATGTCGGCCATCGCAGCCCCAAGTGCAGTGGTGACGGCATTGGATTTGGGCGCCGTGGCCAGGTAAACCGTGGCATGCGCCAAGGTCAATTGCGCCTCCGGCATACCGATCAATTGCACAGTCTGCGCGGCCGCGACCGCAATCTGCAGCGCAGTGGGATCGGCCATCCCGATGTCCTCGCTGGCGAGGATCATCAGCCGTCGGGCCACGAAGCGCGGGTCCTCCCCGGCGACCAACATGCGGGATAGATAGTGCAGCGCGGCGTCGACGTCGGATCCCCGGATGGTCTTGATGAACGCGCTGACGACGTCGTAGTGCTGGTCGCCGTCCCGGTCATAGCGCACGGCCGCCCGGTCCAGTGATTGCTCGATGATTTCGACAGTCACCTCCTCACCGGTCTCGGCCGCCACCTCCAGTGCTGTCAACGCACGGCGCGCATCGCCGGCGGACAGCTGCACCAGGAGGTCTATCGCCTCATCGGTGACTGGCACTCGGCCACCGAGCCCACGGTCGTCGTCGATGGCCCGCTGAATAACACTGTGGATCGCCTCGGGGGTCAGCGGATGCAGCTGCAGGATCAGCGAGCGACTCAACAGCGGAGCCACCACAGAGAACGACGGATTTTCGGTGGTGGCAGCCACAAGTAGCACCACCCGGTTCTCGACTGCAGCCAGCAACGCGTCCTGCTGCGTCTTCGAGAAGCGGTGCACCTCGTCGATGAACAGCACCGTCTGGCCGCCCCTGATGGACGCCTGACGCGCCACCTCGATGACCGAGCGGACTTCTTTGACCCCGGACGAGAGCGCCGACAGCGCCTCGAACCGACGTCCGGTGGCCTGTGAGATCAACGATGCCAGCGTCGTCTTGCCGGTTCCCGGGGGGCCGTACAGGATGACCGAGGCAGCTCCGGAGCCCTCGACCAGGCGGCGCAGTGGGGAGTTGAGCTTGAGAAGGTGCTCCTGGCCTACAACTTCATCGAGGGCGGCCGGACGCATCCGCACCGCCAGTGGCGACGCCGGACCACCGCCGAGCGCGCTGCCCGCGGCGCGGTTGGATTCCGAATCAGGCACATCGAACAGGCTGTCGGACACAGTCTCTGCTTACCATTGCCTCGCGACACGACGGCGATGGCGTCAAGAATCTGCAGGTTGGGTGACAAAGTCGATAAGCTCCTCAACCCGGCCGATCAGCGCTGGCTCGAGGTCGTTCCAGTCCCGCACCCGCCCCCGGATCTGCTGCCAGGCGGTGGCGATATCGGCGTGGTCGCGATGTTTCCACCCCAGGCCCTCGCACACGCCATGTTTCCAGTCCTGGCCTTTCGGGACGGTCGGCCAGGCCGCCACCCCGATTCGTGCGGGTTTGACCGCCTGCCAGATGTCGACAAAGGGATGGCCCACGACCAGCGTGTAGTCACGTCCCGGACCTCGACGAACCGTCTCGGCGATGCGGGCCTCCTTGGAGCCGGCAACCAAGTGGTCGACCAGCACACCCAGGCGGCGGCCCGGGCCGGGCGCGAAATCGGAAACAATAGCGGCCAAGTCGTCAACACCGCCCAAATATTCGACCACCACGCCCTCGATCCGCAGGTCCTCACCCCACACCTGCTCGACGAGCTCGGCGTCGTGGCGGCCCTCAACATAGATCCGGCTGGCCAGGGCGACCTTCGCGCGCGCGCCGGCCAACGCCACCGATCCGGACGGAGTCGTCGTGGTGGGGTTCGCGCAGGCCTTCTTCGGCGCGGTCAGGATGACCGGCTTGCCTTCGATCAGGTAGCCGGGTCCGACGGGAAAAGGTTTCCTACGGCCGTTCCGATCCTCGAGCTCCATCCGGCCGTATTCGAGGCGTACCACGGCGCCGACGAAACCGGTCTGGGCGTCCTCGACGACCATGCCGATCTCGACCGGCTGTTCGGTAGAGCGGAGCCGGCGGGTGCGGTGTGGGTCGTCGGCCAGGATGTCGGTGCCATATCTATCAGCCACGTCGATGATCGTAGGTACTCCCCGCGAACGTGCGTACTTGCAAGGGGTACTTCGGCGTGGCGCTGTATAGGCACGCACGCTCGCGGGGTTTAGCCGAAGGCCGTGATCCTGCTTGGATCCGCGCTGACGTCGCTGATGACAGTGTGGATGAACCGCATCTTCTCCAGCACAGCCGGCGGTAGCACGAACGGATAGAGATCGTCCTTGCCCATCGACCGGTTCACCATGTTCAGTGCCCACGCCAGCGGCAGCCACATTTCGATCATCGTGTCGAAGCCACTGGGCCCCAGCATTTTATGCCCGAGTGTCGCGCTGGCAGCAGCCATCCCGAATGCCGCGGCGGTGTCCAAGGTGTCGCGGATGTGCAGGTAGTGGGCGAAGGTCTCGGCCCAATCCTCCGCCGGATGCATGGTGGCGTAGGACGACACATATTCGTCCTGCCAGCCTTCGGTCGCCCCCTGGTTGTAATGACGATCCAGCGCGGCCTGGTAGTCGGCGTTGGGATCGCCGAACAACTCATTGCAGCGTTGCCAATAGTCGGCCGAGGTCCCGACCAGCCGATAGAAATAGTAGTGGCCGACCTCGTGGCGGAAGTGTCCGAGCAGCGTGCGGTACGGCTCGTCCATCGAGATGCGCAACTGCTCGCGGTGCACGTCGTCACCCTCAGCGAGATCCAGGGTGATCACGCCGTTGTGGTGACCGGTAAGCACGTTCTCGATTTGGCTGGAGAGCAGGTCGAAGGCCAAGCCGTACTGCGGGTCCTCGTCGCGCCCCACCACCGGCAGCTTCATTTCGTGTAGTTCGGCGATCAGTCGCCTCTTGGCTTTCTCAGCGGTCGCAAACCTCGCCATGGCCACGGCATCGACGTCACTGGGGCGGGTGCGGGTCAACTCGCAGGACGCACACAGCCTGGCGACCAGACTCTTCTGGACCAGCCAATTACATTCGGCCAGGTGCAGGTTCGCGCACAACCGGTAGTGGCTCTCGTCGACAGCGCCACCGTGTTCACTCTCCCCAGGGGGCGCGATCACCAGCAGCGCCATCTCCTCGAGCGAGAATCCCAACGCGCTCTTGCAATTCAGACAGACCGAATTCTCGAACGACAACCGCTGCCCGCAGTTGGGACAGTTGAAGTCACGCACGCAGCACTCCGCCTTCATACGGGGCCACGTCAACGGAGACATCGATGACGCTGCTGTCCGAGTCCGTGTAAATGATGCCGCGAAGTGGCGGGACATCGGCATAATCGCGACCGAAACCCACTGTGACGTAACGTTCGTCGATCATCTGGTCGTTAGTCGGATCCAGCCCCAGCCACAGCTGCTGCGGTGTCCACACGGCCGCCCACGCATGCGTGGCGTCGACGCCGACCATGCGTTCCTTCCCCGGCGGAGGGTCCGTCGCCAGATAGCCGGAGACATAGCTGGCAGCCAGACCGTTGGCGCGCAAGCAGGCGATCGCGAGCCGCGCAAAGTCCTGACATACCCCTTCACGGGCCGCCAAAACCTCGCTCACCTGAGTAGAAACCGTGGTCGACCCAGACCTATAGGTGAAGTCGGAATAGATCCGCGAGGTCAACTCGTGCACGACCTCGATCAGCGGTCGGCCCGGAGCGAAACTCGGGGCGGCGTAAGCACGCACTTCCTCGGTGATTTCCGCGGGCTCTAGGTCCAGGGTGAACTCGGTAGCCAGCGCCCCTTCGGGACCCACGGGCCGCGCGATCTCCCACGGCGCCCGCGCTGACGGCCCCTGGTAGAGGTCTGGGGGCGGGGGGTCGACCTCGACGATCGACCGGCTGGTGATGGCCAGTGTTTGGTGTCGTTCTGCGACATGGAAGTAGGAGCTCAGGTTGCCGTAGGCGTCGCGGCTGGTGGAGCTGTCCGACGCGTCCGGTTCGATCACCAGCTCATGAAAAAGGCAGCGTTGGCGCGCCGTGTCCCGAGGAGTCAGGAAGCCCCGGCCGTAGGAGCTGGTGACCACATCGGAATATCGGTACGTCGTACGATGAGTGACCTCATAACATCGGCTGGCACCCACGGAGCTGACCCCCGGGTCCCTTCGTCCACCGCAGGCGGCAGAATCCACCGCTTGCGAGGGGCGTGCCCCCATCTGCCCACCGGATTCGTCGGGAAACGCCATCACGGCACCACCAACCGTGCGTCGCGCCCCCACAGTGGCTGCATTCCCCCGGGCAACGAGAGGTGGGTCGTGGTGATGATTCCCGAGAGCTCACGAAGATCGTGATGGATGCCGGCAAGCAACCCATCGAGTTCGTCGCGCATGCCCGTGGCACTGACCACCTCGAGTTCGGTGGGCTCGATGCGGCGCAGTCGCATAGCGATCTCATCGACCATGCGCTCGGGCCGCGAGGACCCCGAGGCGCCGGGCAGCGAATTGAGGCCTGCCCGTAACCGTTCCAGCTGGTAGACCAGTGAACGCGGGTTCTCCGCGTCGAACAACAACAACTCCGCCACACCGGCCAAACTGACCACGCCCGGATTGCGCCTGCGGTAGATCACCGCGGACTCGCAGGCGATCAGGGTCGACTCCGTGATGGTTTCCTCGGCATCAGGCAACCGAGCCGTCGTCAGGGTGGCGCGCAGGAGTGCGGTCAAGGCGAGGCCGCGTTCGATCCGCTTTCCGATGTCCATCATCATCCAACCGACGTCGTGCACCATCGACTCACGCACCACCCCGGACAACGCGAGCATGCCAGCCAGGGTGAGGGTGTTGGTCGACGACAGGAACGCGTCACCCTCAGCCTGGGACTCCGGCGGCGTGTCCGGCCCGTGCAGCAGGGCCCGCTCAAGGGCTGACAACACCATCCAGGTGTCGTTGGACATTTGATCACGAACCGACCGCGCGGCCAGGCTGAGGCGCTCCACCGATTGCGCCAGCGAGCCCGAACGGTCCCGGTCAGCGGTCAGCGACCACAGAGTGGTCGCTGCGGTGGCCACCATTTCGACGTAGTCGCCGCCCGCGCCGGTGTCAGTTCCGCTGACGGTGCCCAGAGCCGTCAGCAACACCGGCACGCACTCGCTGCCAGGCATCGTGCTCCGGTAGCGGTACTCGTGATACCGCTCGCGGGTGACCATCAAGAGCCGAGCCGTGTTCTCGGCACGCTCGGCGTATCGGCCGATCCAATAAAAGTCGGACAGCACACGCGGTGAACTGACGTCGCGTGTCGGACTCGAGGTGAGAAGGGTGGCTGGCAGACCGGCCGTGGCGTCCCGCGCAGTCAGCTCGTCCTGCGTCGTCGGCGGGATCTTCTCCGCCATAACACGTGTCGGCGTACGAACCCAAATATCTTTGGCTGCAACAGTATTGAGACGGTAGGCCGCGGTCCCCGGTGCCACCAGGTAACCTAGGCCGCCGGTCATCGGTGCGTATCCGCTGCGCTGAGCCACCGTGAATAGCCGCATGCCGACGCTAGATGACGACAGCCCGCCGGGGAGGAAATCCGAAGGCGCTGACGAAAACTGCGGCAGATCCTGCCCCACCCACTGCCACGGAATAGCCTCGATACGCGACGCCAGGTCCGCAAGCTGCTCTGCTGATAACTCAGGGCCCACAAAGGGTTCACCACCGGAGACAGGCTTGATCAACAGCGACGACAGGTTTGCCAGCAGGTGTGAACGCTCAACGTCGATGCCGCCCCAGTACATGGGCGCGGTTGCCAGCAGCGGCGTCTCGCCGAGCAGCTTCTCGGCTAGTTCGGGCAGAAACCGGAGCACCCCCGGGCTTTCCAGCACGCCGCTACCGAGCGTGTTGACCAGCGTCACCGCGCCACGGCGCAGCACCTCGACCATCCCCACAACTCCCAGCTGGGAGTCCGAGCGCAGCTCGAGGGGGTCAATGTAGTCAGCGTCGACCCGGCGCAGCACCACATCCACCCGTTTGAGGGTGCCCATCGACCGCATCCAGAGCTTGCCGTCGCGGACCACCAAATCGGCACTCTCGACCAGCGGAAGCCCCAACGCACTGGCTAAATAGGCCTGGTCGAACGCCGTCTCGGAATAGCTGCCCGGGCTCAAAACGACCACCACCGGAGCCTCGCCCGATTCGGGGGCGGCATCGATGAGCGCCAACCGCAACGCCTGCGCCCACGGCGTAGCGGGATGGGGCCCGATCTGCTCGTAGAGATCCGGGATCGCATTCGCGACCACGCGGCGGTCCGCGAGCGCATAGCCGGCACCCGAAGGCGCCTGCGTCCAATCGGCGTTGACCTGAAATTCCCCGGACGAGCCTCTGCTGACATCGCAGCCGTGCAGGAATAGCTGATGGCGGCCGGGCACCTCGATGCCGTGCGCCGCGCGCACATAGCCAGGATGGGCGAACAGCAGCTGCGGCGGCAGCAGGCCGCTGGTGATCAAGCGACGCACACCATAGAGATCGGTCAGCACAGCGTCCAGCAGCCGTGAGCGTTGCACGAGACCGGCTTCCAGGGTGTCCCAGTCCGCAGCGGAGATCACCAATGGCATCGCGTCGAGCTGCCACAGGCCCGGCACCGTGGCACCGTCCCCGTTGGTGATCGCATCGCCATTGTGATCGACCTGGAAGTAGGTGATGCCGTCATTATCAACGAGGCTGCGCACCACCGCCCGCAGCCGGTCCAGACCGCCGCGACCACATTCATGCACATAGCCGGCCAGCTCCTGCCAGGCCGGCCGAACCTCTCCGGCCTCATCGACGAACTCGTCGTAGGCAGGGGCCGGATCTTGTTCGGAAGACTGGACGTCGAACAGCGCCTGCTGAGGTCGCACCTTGCGGTAGGGCCCGAGCGGGTTGTCCGATTCGACTGCCCCAGCTTCCGGTGGAAGCGTCGGGCCTGTTGCGGGGAATGCCATTACTGCAGCACGGTACGCACTCGTCGCAGATCCAAGATCCCCGGCGCGCCCACATCGGTGGACTGGCGTGCCTGCTTCTCCCGCAGGCTAGCCAGGTCGGCCTTGCCCGGTGTGAAACCACTGGCTTCGAAGCGGCGGCTGCGCCGCGACTCCGCTTCCACCGCGTTGACTGGCGGGGTGTCATAGGACCGCCCACCGGGGTGCGACACATGGTAGGTGCAGCCGCCCCGGGAAACCCCGGTCGCGGAGTCGACTAGTTCGAAACGTAGCGGGCCGTCAACGGTGATCGTGGGGTGAAGCGCACTGGGCGGCTGCCAGGCCCGGTAGCGCACCCCGCCGACCTGCACATCGGGATTGTCGGTCGCCAGCATGGGAATCGGATAGCCGTTCGCGGTGACGATGAAGCGTTGCCGGTCGGCGCCGATGAGCCGGACTTGAATACGTTCCACCGATGAGTCGACGTAGCGGGCTGTCCCCCCGGCGGTGGACTCCTCACCCAGCACGTTCCACGGCTCGATCGCACCACGCAGTTCGATCTCGACGCTGCCGAAGACCGCCGTCCCGACCCGTGGGAACCGGAACTCAGTGAAAGGGTCCAGCCAGCTGGTCTCGAACTCGATCCCATGCGCACGGAGGTCGGCGGCAACCTCGGCGATATCGTGAATCAGGAAGTGCGGCAACAGGTACCTGCCATGCAGGTTGGCGCCGTGACGGATCAGCGGGGCACGCAGCGGCTCATCCCAGAACCAGGACACCAGAGAGCGCACCAGCAGCGACTGCACCATCGCCATCTGGCTGTGAGGCGGCATCTCGAACCCACGTAGCTCAAGCAACCCGAGCCGACCGCGGGCACTGTCGGGGCTGTAGAGCTTGTCGATGCAGAACTCCGCACGGTGGGTGTTACCCGTGATGTCTGTGAGCAGGTGCCGCAGCGCCCGGTCGGTGATCCACGGAGCGGAGCTTGCGGAGCGACCATGTCTCGGGCCGGAGTTTGCA
>JBMYXJ010000050.1:0-10384 GCA_049608285.1 Mycobacterium sp.
CAAACGATGAGCCAGCTGCTGACTTCAATTCTTACGGTCATTTTCGTTGTGACAATGATGTTCCTCATCTCGCCGAGCCTGGCTCTGGTCGCGCTCATCACCGTCCCAGTGACAATGGTTGTCGCAGCGCTGGCACACATCTACCCCGATCTGGATCGCCTTATCGCTGAGCACGCCACAGATGAAGGCAAGGCGGTGCTCGCACGGATCCAGAAGATGACCACCGCTCACGCCATGCTGCGGCTAGCCGGCAAGGACATGGCCGACCTCATCGACGGCCCGCTCGAAGAGATATTGCTCACCCCGGAGATCCAGCATGTCTTCGACAGCATCAAGCTCGGGACCTGCACACCCAAGCCACCGGTGCTTATCGTGCAGGCCGTGCACGACCAGATCGTCTCCGTCGATGACATCGATGAGTTGACCGACGCCTATACGCGCGGCGGTGCCAGCGTCACCTACCACCGCGACATGTTCAGCGAGCACCTACTCCTGCACCCGATGTCGACACCCATGACGCTGCGCTGGCTCCGGGAACGCTTCGCAGGTCAGCCGCTGCGCACACACATCAAACGCACAAAGTGGCCGACGCTGCTCAATCCATCCACCTACCGGGGCATGCTCAGGCTCGGCGCAATCACAGCGAAGGTGATCACGGGGCGACGGGTGGAACGTCAGCCTCTGTCCAAATTCGATCTGTAGTAGGCGCGGGGGTCTCGACCCGCGGCCACGCACCGAGATCGTCGCGAGCGGTCGCCGTCGCAGCCAGCACGTACACCAGCGCCGCAACCCCTGCTGGAAACAGGACTGTCGCTGCGATCTGCAACGGCGAGTGACCGAAGAACACCGCCGGCGCGTCCACGACGTAGTGCACCGGATTTTCCTCCGACACCGGCGCCACAGCCAAGTCGGAGTTTCCGTACCGCCAATCGGTAGCCAGGGCGCCTACTCCTGCGGCCACCGCTGCCGCCGCCACGCAGCCAGCCGCCAGCGCCGCCATCATGACCGGCCCGCGGTGAGAGCGCCACTGCCACAGGAGAACTGATGTAACAACCGCCAGCACCGAAAGCATGCCGATGAGCAGAGCTGCCGCCGTGAACCAGTGATCTGCCTCGCTGCCCAGCGGTGCGGTGATCAGCTCGCCGCGACGCGTCAATGCGACCAACCCGTGAATCGGCGGAGCGAGCCACGCCCACAGCGCACCAACCACCGTCCCGGCCACAGTCAGACCGACGACGACGATCAGCGTCGCTCCCCCCCGCGAAACCTTCGGCTCTTCGCCCGAGAGGCTCACCGGCATCCCCGGCTCATCGCCCGAGAGGCTCATCGCTGCGTCTCCAGATCCTTCGAATCCACGCAGCCATGCCTCGAACACTTCGCCCACCAACCGTCGGGACGAACCTGAACGATCATTCGGCGGCCACAATCGGCGCAGAATCGGGGCGGCTCCAGCCCCAGCTGGGCAGCCGCGGGAGCGACAGAGCCGGCTGCATCACCGGTGTACACGTTGTATCGGCCGGCGCCGACCAACGCGGGAAGCGACGCGAGCGAAGCATCGTTGCTGTCCGTGACCATCAAGACCTATCTATAGGCTGGCGTTGAGCGCTTTGATCGGCATCTGCAGATCGTCGAGCAGCTCCAGGTCAGCCTCTGCGGGCCGGCCCAATGTGGTCAGGTAGTTGCCGACAATGACGGCATTGACACCACCCAGGATGCCCTTCTTGGCACCCAGGTCCCCCAGGGTGATCTCCCGACCACCCGCGAAGCGCAGCATGGTGCGCGGCAACGCCAGTCGGAACGCTGCCACTGCCTTGAGAGCCTCGGATGCGGGCAGTACGTCCAAGTCGCCGAACGGGGTCCCGGGTCGCGGGTTGAGAAAGTTCAGTGGCACTTCGTGGGGGTCGAGTTCGGCCAGGTTGGCCGCGAACTCGGCGCGCTGCTCCAACGATTCGCCCATTCCTAAGATGCCGCCGCAACACACCTCCATGCCGGCCTCGCGGACCATCTGCAATGTGCCCCAACGTTCTTCCCACGAATGGGTGGTTACGACATTGGTGAAGAACGACTGAGCGGTCTCGAGGTTGTGGTTGTACCGGTGCACACCCATGGCCGCCAGCCGCTCGACCTGATCTTGGGTCAGCATGCCCAACGAACAGGCAATCTGGATGTCGACTTCATTGCGGATCGCCTCGATTCCGGCGGCGACCTGAGCGAGCAGACGCTCGTCGGGACCACGTACAGCCGCGACGATGCAGAACTCTGTCGCGCCCGTCTTGGCGGTTTGCTTTGCGGCCTCCACCAGGCTGGGGATGTCCAGCCACGCGCTGCGCACCGGAGACTCGAAAAGGCCCGACTGCGAACAGAAGTGGCAATCCTCCGGGCAGCCGCCGGTCTTGAGGCTGATGATGCCCTCGACCTCGACGTCGGGACCGCACCATGCCATCCGGACCTCATGCGCTAGCGCCAGCAGGTCATCGAGTCGGTCATCAGGTAGCTGCAGCACTCGCAGGGTCTGGTCCTGATCAAGGCCCTCGCCCCGCTCCAGAACCTGCTCGCGCGCCTCTGACAGAATCTCGCTCACCCGTCGGGTCTCCTCGCATATTGGGTCGGCGACGCCGACGATTGAACGGTGTTCAGGTTAGGGTATCGATGTGCAGCTCCACAAACGCGACGTGGTCGAGGCGGCGACGGCTCTGCTGGACAACTACGGGATCGCCGACCTGTCTATGCGGCGCCTAGCCCGCGAGCTAGCCGTCTCCCCCGGCGCTCTTTACTGGCATTTCGCCAATAAACAGCAGCTTCTTGGCGCGGTCGCCGACCGGATCCTGCAACCCATCTCTAGCCAGGCCAACCCCCCTCCCGAGCCCGGCCACTGGCGCGAAAGCATCACACGCACCTGCAAGCAGCTTCGTGAAGCCCTCCTGTCGTACACCGACGGCGCCGAGCTGGTGTCAGCCAGCTTCGCCGCAGGCCAGTCAAAGGCCATGAGCAACGTCCTCGCGCAACTCAGTGCCGCAGCCACCGAGGCCGGGGTGGCGTCGGGCCATGCCGAACTGGCCGCGCGCAGCGTGATCTACTACGTGCTCGGCTTCACCGCCGACGAGCAGTCGCGGATGCAGTGGGACGCCGCGGGCGCAGACGTCACACACACGATTTTGACCGAGAACCCCAACGCCAGATTCGCTTTCGGCCTGAGTCTGCTCGTCGACGGTATCGCCACGCACAGCCGCGCCGACGTCTGACTCTCAGCTGATCGGGTACGCGACCTTCGCGTTGCCGTCCCAGTGTCGCAACCCGGTGAGGCGGCCGCGAATCTCGCGGCCTAACTGTCCTAGCGCCAAGACCTGCGGCAGCTGATCCGACGCTATTCGTCGTGCAAGAGTCACGTGTGGTGTCCAGCTTCCGCGCTCCACGTTCCCCAGCGGGCCGTCCAGCATGTGCGGCAAGCAGGCACGGTGAACTTCTGCCTGCAACGCAAGCAGCTCCGCCGACGGCACTACCAGGCGTACCAGAGTCACGCCCCGACCGCCGAACAGCATGGGAGCGCCAATGCGGCAGTCCAACGGCAGCCGGGCTAGCGAAGGTCGCAGCGAGGCCGATACCTCATCGCTCATGTTGTCGGCCACGGTCAGCGTGACGTGAGGTCGGTCAGTCGGGGAAACGGGGGCAGCCTGGCTGCGCACACCCGCGTCGGCCAGGGCACCCCAGATTCGTCGGACGGCGGACTCGGTCTCGGAGTCGAACAGCAGCTCGACGGAGTGGACCATCAGCTGGCCGCCAGGCTCTCGACCCACGATCGATCGAAGGCCGACGCGCTGACCGATTCGAATGCCGGAGCGCTCAATGTGGCCAGGTTCGCAGGCAATGTGGCTCGAAGGGGCGCCTGCAGAGCCAATTCCCGACGATTGCTTACCTCGGCCACTCCCGACTCGGCGGGCCACGCCCCAATCACCAGGCCCGCATTTCCGATCTGGCGGGCAGCAAGTGCCTCCAATGTGAGTGCGGTGTGGTTCAGGGTGCCCAGTCCCGGCGCCACCACGGTCAGAACCGGGGCGCCGAGATCTCTAGCGAGGTCGCGCAAGCTGAGCCCATCGGCGCCTATCTGGACCAGCAGGCCCCCTGCCCCCTCAACGAGCGTGAGACGACCCGGGCGGTCCACGGCGCTGACCATGTCGACCAGCGCTGCCCCGCTCGCTGCGCAGCGGCTAGCGGGGCCAACGGCTCGGGAAACTTTGCCAGCGAACGCAATTCACCGACCCCGGATAGCCGGGCCACCTCGGCGAGATCGTCATCGCCGTCCCGAGTTCCGGTTTGCACCGGCTTGCATACCGCGACGTCGACGCCGGCTATCCTCGCGTGACATGCCAGGGCCGCGGTGGTGATGGTCTTGCCGACACCGGTGCCGGTTCCGGTGACAAAAAGAAGGCTCACGCCGGCGACAGCACTTCGCGCAGCACTCGATGCGCCAGCGCCATATCGTCGTCGGTCAATGACGCGCGGGCGGTCAGCCGTAGTCGTGAGGTACCGGCGGGCACCGTGGGCGGCCTGAAACAACCGGCTCGCACACCGCGCTCCAGACACGCCGCGGCGGCGGAAACGGCGACCTCGGGCGCCCCGAGGATTACTGACACCACCGCCGATGCAGGCACGGCCGCGACGCCACACATCGACGCGAGCTCTGCAGCCCGGTCACGCACCCGCTGTGCGCGCCAGGGCTCATCGACAAGTACCTGCAGCGCAGCCTGTGCGGCACCGACCGCCGCGGGCGCCAACCCGGTGTCGAAGATGAACGGCCGCGCGACATCGATCAGGTGATTCCGGACCGCTACCGGGCCCAGCACCGCGCCGCCTTGGCTGCCTAACGCCTTGGACAACGTCGTCGTCATCACCACATCTGGAGCGCCGGCCAGGCCCACTTCATGGAGCAGCCCACGACCGCCGTCACCGCGAACCCCGAGCCCATGCGCCTCATCAACGATCAGCAAGGCTCCGTGCATTCGGCAGACCTCGTGCAACGCCCGCAGCGGCGACAGCATCCCGTCGGTGGAGAACACCGAGTCCGTCACCACGACCGCGCGGTCCTCTGTGCGACTAGCCAGCGCCATCTCTACCGCGGATACATCCGTATGTGGCGTCACCACGACACGCGACCGTGAGAGCCGGCACGCGTCGACCAGCGAGGCGTGGCTCCGCGCATCCGAGACCAGCAGCGATCCAGGCCCGGTCAGCGCCACCACCGCGCCGAGATTGGCGGTGTAACCCGACGAGAAAACCAGGGCCGAAGCGGCCCCGACGAAGTTGGCCATTGCGTCTTCGAAGGCTTCGTGCAATTCGGTGTTGCCGGTGACCAACCGGGAACCAGTCGAACCGGCTCCCCAGGCGCGGAGCGCGGCCACCCCGCCATCGAGTACCGCCGGGTGCTGCGATAGCCCCAGGTAGTCGTTGGAGGCAAGGTCCAGCTCAGTCCCGACGGCTCCGCGGGTGCGCAACGAACGTCGTAACCCCGCCGCGCGGCGCCGGCCCTCGACCTCGTCAAGCCAGGCCAGCGGGGACACTTCGACGCGCGTCACACTGCTCCTTTGCCACCCCGTTGCGACTTGAACACCGTTCAGGTTAGAGCACCCGCGACGCCGACCATCGCCGAGGTGATTTGTTCGACCTCAGCAGCGCTACAGATGTAGGGGGGCATTGCATAGATCAGGTTGCGAAACGGCCGCAGCCAGACTCCGCGCTCTATTGCCGCCGGTGTGGCAACGCGCAGGTCGACCGGCTGATCGAGCTCGATCACCCCGATAGCGCCCAGGACACGCACGTCGACGACGTTGGGTAGCGAGGACGCCGGAGCCAACCCTGCCTTCAGTCCGGCCTCGATATCGCGCACCTGCGAGCGCCAGTCACCGGAGATCAGCAACTCCACTGAGGCTGCGCTGACCGCGCAGGCCAGCGCGTTGGCCATAAACGTAGGACCGTGCATCAACGCACCTGGGGCATTGCCGCTGATGGTGGTCGCAACCTCGCGCGTGCACAGCGTCGCCGCCAGCGTGAGGTACCCGCCGGTGAGCGCTTTACCGACGCACATGATGTCGGGGCTGATGTCGGCATGTTCGGAGGCGAACATTGCCCCGGTTCGACCGAACCCGGTAGCGATCTCATCAAGGATCAGCAGCACGTGATGTTCATCACACGCGCGGCGCAGATCAGCCAGATAGCGCGGATCGTGGAAGCGCATGCCACCGGCGCCCTGTACCACCGGCTCGACGATCACCGCGGCAAGTTCGTCGGCGTGCTGAGCGAGCTGATGCCTGAACGCCGCGACGTAACCGGGGTCGTAAGTCGAAGGCACGGGCGGGGCGAACACCTGCTCCGCCAACGGAGAGTTCTGACCCGTCCACAGCTCGTGCATGCCGCCCTGTGGGTCGCACACACTCATCGGGGTGAACGTGTCGCCGTGATAACCGCCCCGCCACGTCATCAACCGGTGTTTGCCGCCGCGGCCGCCGCTGCGCCAGTACTGCAGCGCCATCTTGACCGCCACCTCGACCGATACCGACCCGGAGTCGCTGAAGAACACCGTCTCCAAGCCTTCCGGCGCAAGCTCAACGAGCAACCTTGCCAGCCGGGCAGCCGGCTCGTGGGTGAGCCCGCCGAACATGACGTGGTTCATTGTCGCGAGTTGCTCGGTGATCGCCGCATCCAGGACCGGGTGCGCATGCCCATGGATCGCGGTCCACCAGGAGGACATCGCGTCCAGCACTTCTACCGTGCGGTCCCGGTGAACCAGGGTCAGCCAAGCGCCGCGCGCACCCACCGCCACGACCGGCGCCGAGGCATCGTCCCCGATGGGGCTGTATGGATGCCAGATATGGGCGGCATCGACAGCGGCGATCTCAGCGGGCGTCAACGCAGGCACCTTCGGTAGATTAACCGTCGACCATGATCACCCTCGCCCCCGCCCGGCCGGCAGAACGCCGCGACCCGAGCCCGCCGCCCCGTACCGCGCCGCCTCGCGCCGGTACGCACTCCTCTGGGTTCTACCGTCATGACCTGGACGGACTCCGTGGGGTAGCGATCGCTCTGGTGGCGGTGTTCCACGTGTGGTTCGGCCGAGTGTCCGGCGGCGTGGATGTCTTCCTGGTGTTATCAGGCTTCTTCTTCGGCGGACGCCTGCTCCGCGGCGCGTTGACACCGGGGGCGGCCCTTCGGCCAGTGACCGAGGTCACCCGACTGATCCGACGCTTGCTACCAGCACTGGTCGTGGTGTTGGCCGCCTCCGCGGTGCTCACGATCTTGATCCAACCCGAAACGCGGTGGGAAACCTTCGCTGACCAGAGTTTGGCAAGTCTGGGGTACTACCAGAACTGGGAGCTCGCCGGGACCGCGTCAGACTACCTGCGCGCCGGGGAGGGAGTCAGCCCGCTACAACACATCTGGTCGATGTCTGTACAAGGCCAGTTCTATATCGCCCTCCTGGCGCTGGTCCTTCTCACCGCGTTCATTTTCCGGGGGGTACTCGGACGGCACATGCGGGCCGCGTTTGTGGTGTTTCTCGGCGCATTGGCGATCGCTTCCTTCGTGTACGCCATCATCGCCCACAACGCAGATCAGTCCACGGCCTACTACAACAGCTTTGCGCGGGCATGGGAACTCTTGCTGGGCGCGCTGGTCGGCGCACTCGTTCCCTACGTGCGCTGGCCAATGTGGTTGCGCAGCGGTCTAGCAGTGCTCGCGCTGGCCGCCATCCTGTCCTGCGGCGCACTGATAGACGGTGTCAACGAGTTCCCCGGCCCGTGGACGCTGGTCCCCGTGGGCGCCGCAGTGCTGTTCATTCTGTCGGCGGCCAACATCTACTCCGACCCCCACACCCGAGGCCGCACCCCGGCACCCAACCGATTGCTCGCCTCGGCCCCATTCGTGGCGCTGGGCGCCATGGCGTATTCGCTGTACCTGTGGCACTGGCCACTACTGATCTTCTACCTTGCCTACAGCGGGCGTGGCGCGGTCAACCTCGTCGAGGGCGCAGCCCTGCTGCTGGTTTCGGGTCTGCTGGCCTGGCTGACAACCCGGTACGTCGAAGAGCCGCTGCGCGCGGGCAGGTCGGCGGCGGGGGCGATCCCCGAAGTCGCTTTGGCGCCGGCGGTGTCATTGCGCACCCGGTTGCGCAGACCGACGATCGTGTTGGGGTCCACAGTCGCGTTGCTCGGTGTGGCATTGACCGCGACATCCTTCACCTGGCGCGAGCACGTGACCGTGCTGCGTTCGAATGGCGACGTGCTCGCCGGGCTCTCTACACACGACTATCCGGGTGCGCGCGCGCTGTTCAACGACGAGAGGGTACCCAAGCTGCCGGTGCGCCCGAGCGCGCTTGAGGCAAAAGCCGACCTGCCGCAGTCCACCGTCGACCGCTGTATCGGCGATTTCAAGACCACGAGCGTCATCAACTGCACCTACGGCGACAAATCAGCTACCCGCACAATCGCACTGGCGGGCGGTTCACACGCCGAGCACTGGATCACTGCACTGGATCTGCTGGGCCGGCAGCATCACTTCAAAGTCGTGACCTACCTCAAGATGGGCTGCCCACTGACGACGAAGAAGACGCCGCGGATCATGGGCAACAACCGCAAGTACCCCGAATGCCGGGAATGGAACAAGCGGGTCATGCCCAAACTCATAGCCGACCACCCCGATTACGTCTTCACCACCTCTACCCGCCCCTGGAATATCAAGCCCGGCGACGTGATGCCCGCCGGCTATCTCGGCATCTGGCAGGCGCTGTCCGACAACAATATTCCGATCTTGGCCATGCGCGACACGCCGTGGCTTGTGCGCGACGGAAAGCCCCACTTCCCCGCAGACTGCCTAGCCGACGGCGGGGACGGCCAGTCCTGTGGGATCGCCCGATCAAAGCTGCTGTCGGATCGCAATCCGACACTGGACTACGTAAAGAAGTTTCCGCTTCTCAAGCCCCTCGACATGAGTAATGCGGTGTGCCGCGAGGATGAATGCCGCGTCGTGGAGGGAAACGTGTTGATCTATCACGACTCTCACCACATCTCGGGCACATACATGCGCTCGATGACAGCTGAGCTGGGCCGCCAGATCGCCGCCATCACCGACTGGTGGCCGAACTGATGCTATCCCCGGAGCCGGCGTCAGTCGGCGCCGTCTGGCCGGGGACCCCTTACCCGCTCGGAGCCACCTACGATGGCGCCGGAACCAACTTCTCACTCTTCTCCGAGGTCGCCAACCATGTCGAACTACGTCTGATCGGCGAGCAGATATCGGTGCAGCCACGGACGATGCGCGTACTACGTGAGACCGCCTGACACATGCGTGTCCTTTCGACCTACCGGCTACAGCTACGCGGGCGGGCCAGCGGCGAGGCGTTCACCTTCGCCGACGTCGAGAAGTTGATCGATTACTTCGCCCAACTCGGCGTCTCACACCTTTACCTGTCCCCGATCCTCACCGCCGTCGAAGGCTCCAGCCACGGCTACGACGTCACCGACACCACGTCGATATCGGCCGAACTCGGTGGGGCTGAGGGCTTCCAGAGCCTCGTCAAGGCGGCGCGAGCAGCGGGGCTGGGCATCGTCGTTGATGTCGTGCCCAACCACGTCGGTGTGGACATGCCCCGGCAGAACCGGTGGTGGTGGGATGTGCTCACAAACGGTCGACAGTCGACCTACGCCTCTTTTTTCGATATCGACTGGAATGCCGACACCGAAGGCCGAATCGTGTTGCCAGTGCTCGGTTCTGACGAAGATGTGGCTAACCTATCGGTAGCCAGTGATGTTGACGGCAGCGGCGAAGGCAACGTGCTGCGACTCGGCACCCTCGAATACCCGGTCCGGCCGGGGACTCGCGGAGGCCACTCGGCCACCGGCGCCGAAGTTCACAGCCGGCAGCACTACAAGCTGGTCGGCTGGCGCGACGGCATCTGCGGGTACCGGCGATTCTTCTCCATCACCTCACTGGCCGCCCTGCGGCAGGAGGACCGCGCGGTGTTCGAAGCCACCCACACCGAGGTCGGTCGGTGGTTCGCTGAGAACCTGGTCGACGGGATCCGCATCGACCACCCCGACGGACTCTCCGACCCCGCTGGATATCTGGCCTGCTTGCGCGAACTCGCCGGACCGGAGGCATGGATCGTCATCGAGAAGATCCTGGCTGTCGACGAGCCACTGGACCCCAGCCTGCCCGTGGCCGGTACCACCGGATACGACGCGCTGCGCGAAACCGGCGGGCTCTTCATCGACCCCACCGGCGTCGATGCGCTCAGCGGACTGGTCGATTCAGCAGGCCTGGACTACTCGGCCGCCGCCCAAATCGCCCGCGATTTGAAGGTCAAGGCCGTCACCGACACCCTGACCAGTGAACTGGG
>JBMYXJ010000051.1:0-10382 GCA_049608285.1 Mycobacterium sp.
TGGTGGTAGATGCCGCGGTTGACAAACATCTCGAAGTACTGCGTCTCGCGGCCTTCGTCGGCGGCGCCGTCGCCGAACGAGTAACGCATGCTGACGCCGTGGAGCGGCTGCTGGCCGACGCCGTGGACCTCCTGCGGCTCGGGAAGGCCGGCAGCATCAAGCACTGTCGCAGCGATGTCGATCACGTGATGAAAGTGCTTGCGTACCTCACCTTTGGCCGCGATGCCGGCCGGCCAGTGGACGATCGTTCCGTTACGCGTGCCGCCCCAGTGCGATGCGATCTGCTTGGTCCACTGATAGGGAGTGTCCATGGCGTGCGCCCACCCGACGGCGTAGTGGTTGAACGCCGCGGGAGTGCCGAAGTCGTCGATCCGCGCGGCCATGAACTCGGTCGTCTCGACATCGGTCACACCGTTGAGCGTGAGGAGCTCGTTGAACGTCCCGTTCGGCGTGCCCTCGGCAGACGCACCGTTGTCGCCGATGATGTAGTAGATCAACGTGTTGTCGAGCACGCCCAGATCGTCAACCGCGTCGATGAGCCGACCGAGGTGATGGTCGGTGTGGTCGAGGAACCCGGCGTAGACCTCCATCTGTCTGGACAAGACGGGCTTAAGGTCGTCGGGCATATCGTCCCAAGCAGGGATCTCGTCGGGGCGCGCGGTCAGCTCCGCGTCATCAGGGATGATCCCGAGCTGCTTCTGACGAGCGAACGTTCGCTCCCGCTGGGAGTCCCAGCCGTCGTCAAATTGGCCTTTGTACTTGGCCGACCACTCCTCGGGCACGTGATGAGGTGCGTGCGTGGCCCCTGGCGCCCAGTAGACAAAGAACGGCTTGTCGGGCATCAGCGCCTTCTGCTGACGGACCCACTCGATCGAGTGGTCGGTCATATCCTCGGTGAAGTGGTAGCCCTCTTCGGGGGTGCGGTCGGGCTCGACCGGGACGGTGTCGTTGTAGATCGCCGGGTAGTACTGGTTCGTCTCACCGCCGATGAAACCGTAGAAGTGCTCGAACCCGCTGCCCGTCGGCCACTGCCGGAACGGCCCCATCGGGCTCGTCTCCCACACCGGCACCTCATGGCACTTGCCGAACTGGGCGGTGGAATAGCCATTGAGCTTGAGTATCTCGGCAAGGGGAGCAGCCGTGTTCGGTCTGATCGAGTTGTAGCCTGGCGCCGACGTCGCAAGTTCGGCGATTGCGCCCATCCCTACCGAATGGTGGTTGCGCCCCGTCAGGATCGCCTGGCGTGTCGGGGAACACAGCGCCGTGGTGTGGAATCGGTTGTACTTCAGGCCCTGGCTGGCCAGCCGCTCGGCGGTCGGCGTCGAGCAAGGCCCACCGAAGGCCGTCGAAGCACCGAACCCGACGTCGTCGATGAGGGCGATGATCACATTCGGCGCGCCGGCCGGTGGGCGCACCGGCTCAATCGGAGGGAAATCCTGACCCGAATCGGTGGCGTCGTACTTGTATCCCACTGTCGGTGGACGGTCAGGGATCGGCAGGAGGACACGACTGGCGGGGTCGGAGTTCATGAGTTCACACACTAGGACGGGAGTTCAATGCTGTCGATCAGAACTTTCTGCAAACCCATGCCGCGGATCGGCCGTTGGAAACCAGCCGCAGAAGCTGCCGCAGATGCCGCTTGAGCGCGTCGTCAGCGGACGCCCGGGCCACCCTGCCCACGCGACGGGTTCGTCCCGGCGCCGCCCTGCGCGGTGTGTCCTCGCTGATGCTGCTGGATAGCTTGGAGAAGCGGATTGTCCTTCATCAACTGACGGCGGTCCTCATCGGAAAGCTCGTAGAAGGTCCACATCGCCCACGCCGCGGGACGGACGTAGAGGGTGACCTTCTGCCGCTTGCGGGTGTTCTGCGGCAGCATCGCTGGAATCGCCACCACCCGGTCAACTGACACCGCGCTGAGGAGTTCCTGAGCCAACTTGTCGACGTCGGCGCCGTCCTGAAGTTCGTGCACCGATGATTGATGGTTGGCCTGCGCCGGGCCTTGCAGGGCGAGAAACCACGCCATGACACGTCTCCTGTGCTCGTCGGGACAGCGCCAGCGTAGAGGACAGGCCCATCAAGGCGACCCGCGGCATGCGCTGTCAGCGGAGCTCGAGCGAACACCACCGCGTGCGCTGGCCTTTAGCTCACTGATACGCGGAGAACATCGGGGCGCATTAGCGGCCTGATCTGCGGCGACTGTGCTAGAAATCACTCATCGTGTTCGTCGCCGAAATCTTCGCGAAGCCGTGCATGGTAACGACAAACGTGCGAATCCTGCACAAGATGTCCACTACGCTGGGCAAAGAAGACATGCCAATGTTAAGGTCAGTTAGCTGGAATACACGGTGTCCGGATGATCCGGGACTGTGGCGAGTAAATTGGGGAATTAGCTGATGCCAAGCCTGGACGAGCCGGTGCCATCCGGCCGGGGCAGCGAGGCCACGGTTTGTGGCGTAGCTGCGCAACCAGTCGTGACTGCGTATTCCTGCAACCGTTTAGGCCGAGTGGCCAACCCGCCGGGATTCTCACTCACCGATTGGTTGCTGTCGGGCCGTCGGCGCTGATCTGCCCTCTCAGCGGTGCCGCACCCGGTGCACCGTCACCACAATCACCAGCACTCCCGCGCCCGCCAGCGAAAGTGCCACGGCAGGCTTTTTGACGAAACGCATGACGCCCGCCTTGATGTCCTCAGCGATCCTTTGCGGATTAGCCCGCATCGCGAGCGAGTCGACAGTCAACGCCAACTGGTCGCGCGCCTGGTCGATCTCCTGCTTGATGGTGTCGGGATCGCGATCCGCCACAGCTACCTCTCATTGCCTCGACTTTTGCACCACGCCGGTAATCGTCGCCGCCACACGACGATCTCTTGGACGATCTCTTGCAACTAGTCTTCGGTAGTACTATTTCTTCTTCTTCTTCCTTGCCGAACTACCCTAGATCAGCCGGTGCCCACCGCAGCGCCCGGCCGACACATCCATCAGAGGAAGCAGCCAATGCCCAAACCCCGCCGACTCGACGTAGGCGACACAGCCCCCGCGTTCAGCCTCCCCGACGCCGACGGGAACACCGTCAAGCTCTCGGACTACAAAGGCCGCAAAGTCATCGTGTACTTCTATCCCGCTGCGGCCACTCCGGGCTGCACGAAGGAGGCCTGCGACTTTCGGGACAATCTCGGCGAGCTGAACGGCGCCGGCCTCGACGTCGTCGGGATCTCCCCCGACAAGCCTGCGAAACTCGACAAATTTCGCAATGCCGAAGAACTGACGTTCCCGCTACTGTCGGACCCCGACCGCGAAGTCCTCAAAGCTTGGGGCGCCTACGGTGAGAAGACGATGTATGGCAAGGTTGTACAGGGGGTGATCCGCTCGACCTTCGTGGTCGATGAGGCGGGCAAGATCGCGTTGGCGCAGTACAACATCCGTGCCACCGGGCACGTCGCAAAACTGCGACGCGACCTGTCGGTCTGAGTTAGCCCAGCCGCTCCAGCAGCAGCGCCTCGGCGGCCGCCGCCTTTTCCAGGACACCCAGATGCAGGCTCTCGTTGATGCTGTGCGCCTGCGTATGTGGGTCCTCGACTCCGGTCACCAGAATTTTTGCTTCAGGAAAGGCCGTCGCGAACGCCGCGATGAACGGGATCGATCCGCCGACTCCGGTGTCGATCGCATCGCATCCCCAGGCCTCGCGGAAGGCCTCGCGGGCCACGTCGTAGACGGGACCGCTGGCATCGATCGCATAGGACTCACCGATGTCGCCGGGCTTCACGCTCACCTGCGCACCCCAAGGTGCGTGTTGCTCGAGGTGACGGGTCAGTGCGGCAAGATGCTCGGCGGCGTCGCCTCCGGGCGCCACGCGCATACTGACCTTGGCACACGCCCGTGGGATCAGGGTGTTCGACGCTTGCGCGATCGGCGTGGCGTCGATGCCGATGACGGTGACTGCCGGCATGGCCCAAAGACGTTGTGCCACTGATCCGGAACCGATCTCCTGCACACCGTCGAGTAATCCGGTGTCCGAGCGCACGCGCTGCGGGGGGTAGTCGACGTCGGCAGCGCGCGATTCACACAGGCCGGCGACCGCAACGTTGCCGTCATCGTCGTGCAAGCTTGCGAGAAGGCGAACCAGGGCGGTGAGCGCGTCGGGCACCACTCCACCCCACATCCCCGAGTGCAGCCCGTGGTCGAGGGTTGCGACTTCGACCACGCAGTCCGCGAGCCCGCGCAGCGACACGGTCAGCGACGGGATATCGGCAGTCCAGTTTTCCGAGTCCGCGATGACGATGACGTCGGCGGCCAGAAGATCGCGGTGCACCGACAGTAGTCGTGATAGCGACGGTGAACCTGACTCCTCTTCCCCCTCGACGAAAACCGTGACCCCTACCGGCGGGTTGCCGGCGTGGGCTCGGAATGCAGCCAAATGTGTTGCGATGCCGGCCTTGTCGTCAGCAGTGCCGCGTCCGTAGAGTCGCCCGCTGCGCTCGGTTGGCTCGAAGGGCGGCGACAGCCACTGCGAGTGGTCCCCTTCCGGTTGTACGTCGTGGTGGGCATACAGCAGAACTGTCGGCGCTCCTGGCGGCGCGGGGTGCCTAGCGATGACTGCCGGTGCACCGCCTTCGGCGACGATCTGCACATCATCGAAGCCGGCCTCCCGCAGCAGCATCGACACGGTCTCGGCGCTGCGCTGTACCTCAGGGCGGCGGGCCGGGTCCGCCCACACGGACTCGATGCGCACCAGTTTCTCGAGATCGGCCCGTACCGATGGCAATACCTCGCCGACTCTGGCCACCAGATCATTCATGACATTCATCCTGCGCGAGGGTGCGCATTATTGCGCCGTAGCCGCGCGTGTCGCACGACAAATACGCGCTCTTCCGTCGAAGAAGGGAAGCTCAGCGCTCCTCGAGCACTGCGACGGCGGCCGCAACATCGGCCTCATGGGTCATCGACACGTGAATCGTCACCTCTTTGAGGTGCTCGGCGATCGCACCGGACAGCCGCACGCGTGGGCGTCCCCACATATCGGTGATCACCTCGATGTCGCGGTGGATTCCCTCGGGCAGCACCGGCCGTTTGGAGAACCGCGACCCGGACCACGCCTTGATCACCGCCTCTTTGGCTGCCCACCTCGCGGCGAGGTGGCGCGCTGCTGATGAACTCTTGTCGGCGGCGTCACGCCTCTCACCGGGGGTGAAGGTCTCGGCGAACACCGTGCCCGGCCGGTCGACCTGTTCGGCGAAGTCGGGGATGGAGACCAGATCGATACCTATCCCGACAACGCCCACACCGCAGCACGTTATCTCACTGGTCGACGCTAGTACGCGCCGTCCTCGCCTAGTCGAGCCGACGTGTCGAGCAGCATCGCCGCCTCCTGCACCTTCTCGGGATGCTCATGGTCGAAGCGACGGTCGGGCGGCCGCTCATACATGGGCCGCCCGCCGGCGATCGCCGATGCCAGTCTGCGCTGCCCGGCAAGGCTCCGCTCCTGTGCCTGCGCGGTGTAGACCTCGCGCTGTTCGGCGCTCAGGGCTGCCAGGAATGCCTCCGGGTGCACCAGCGCGACCACTCCCGAGACGTGGCCGAAGCCGAGGCTGGTCACCAGACCGGCCTTGAGTGGATACTTCGTCCCGAGCCGCAACGTCTCGCGGGGCCACACGAAGTGGGTCGAGCTCGCGAGTTCGTCGTCGACGCAGTCGAGGCTGCGATTGGGCGGGATCACGCCCTCACGCAATATCTGGCACAGGCCGATCGTCTGAAAGACCGCCGCGCCACCCTTGGCGTGCCCGGTGAGACTCTTCTGGCTGACGATGAACAGCGGTGCACCCTCGGAGCGCCCCAGCGAGTCAGCCAGCCGCTCGTGCAGCTCCTGCTCGTTGGGATCGTTGGCCAGCGTCGAGGTGTCGTGCTTGGAGATGACGGCGATGTCGTCGGCACCCACGCCCAGCTTCGCAAGCGAGGTCGCCAGCCTCGAGTCCGTACCGCCCTGGCCGGAACCCAGCGCGCCCAACCCGGGAGCGGGGATGGAGGTATGCACGCCATCGGCGAACGACTGTGCGTAGGCGACGACGGCCAATACCGGCAGCCCCATCTTTACCGCCAAGTCGCCGCGAGCCAGCAGAATCGTGCCGCCACCCTGCGCCTCGACAAAGCCGAGTCTGCGCCGGTCGTTGGAACGCGAGAACCGCGCATCGCTGATGCCTTTCGACCGCATCACCTCGGTATCAGCGGTGGCGGCCATGTCACCGAAGCCAATGACGGCTTCCAGCGTCAGGTCGTCATAGCCGCCGGTGACCACGAGTTCGGCCTTGCCCAGTCGGATCTTGTCGACGCCCTCCTCGAGCGACACGGCGGCAGTGGCGCAGGCCCCTACCGGGTGGACCATCGACCCGTAGCTGCCGACGTAGCTCTGGATCACGTGGGCGGCAACGACGTTGGGCAGCGCCTCCTGCAGGATGTCGTTGGGTTTGCTCTTGTCCAGCAGGTTGCTGTGGAACATGGTCTGCATTGAGGACAGCCCGCCCATCCCGGTGCCCTGCGTGCTGGCGACCAGGCTGGGGTGCACCCAGCGCATGAGTTCGGCCGGCGAGAATCCGGCCGAAAGGAATGCATCGACGGTAGCGACGAGGTTCCACACCGCCACCCGGTCGATCGACGTTGCCATATCCGGCGTGATACCCCAGACCTGTGGGTCGAACCCGGTCGGAATCTGCGCGCCAACGGTGCGGGACAGCTTCGTCTTTCGCGGCACGCGAATCTCGGTGCCCGCCTTGCGGATGACGGTCCAGTCGGCGCTGTCGGGCACTGGGCTGATGACCGTGTGCTCCGGGTCGAATTCGACGAACGCGCGCGCCTCGGCCTCCGACGACACCACAAAGGAGAAGTCCTTGTCCAGGAACACCGACACCAACAGGGGTGCTGAGTGATCCGGATCGATTGCCGCGTCACCAACGAATTCGCGGATGCCCACGCGTTCGACGACCACATCGTGGTATCGCTCAACCAGGTCCGCTTCCTCGACGAGGTCCCCGGACTCGGTGTCATACCAACCTGGTTGAGGATCGTCCTCCCATTTGATCAGCCCGGTGGTCCAGGCGAGCTCGAGGACACCGGCTGCCGACAGTTCGTTGTCGACTTCCATTTCGAAGCGGGTGCGCGACGATCCGAGCGGGCCGAGTTCGGCACCTCCGACGATGACCACCAGATCGGCAGGGTCGACATCGAGGTCATCCCACTGGGGGGTGGGCGCCGGGGCAGCAGGACGCGGCGGGGATGGCAGGGCGGCGATCAGGCGGTCGTCGGTCCCTGCAACATCACCGTCGTCGTCATTGCCATCGTCGGCTGGGCTCACCGTGGACTCTTCGCGGGCTTTGGCGGCAAGTGCCGACAAGTCCAGCTCAACCTCGGCGAGCCCTCCGGTCAGGTCGGCTTGCACGGGTTCCCGCGCGGCCGCGACCTTGGTCTCGACGTCGCACAGCGCCAGCAGCATGCTCGCCATCTGATCGGTGGAATAGGTGGTCACACCGGCTTCCTCGACACCTTCGACGATCACGTCGTTGTGCCCCATCAGGCCGGTTCCGCGCGTCCAGCCGATCAATGCGTGCGCCAGGCTGACTCGCTGCGCCCAGGAGGTCTCGGCCTTCCACCGAGATACGACCGCATCGAGTGCCGACTTCGCCTCGCCGTAGGCGCCGTCACCGCCGAACATGCCGCGGTTCGGCGAACCGGGCAGCACGACGTGCAGTCGTGCCGCGATGTCACGGTCTGCACCGATGTGGGACAGGCCAGCGATGAGCCGCTGCACAGCCCATAGCAGCACCTTCATCTCCATCTCCGAGCGCGACCCGGCTTCGGAGAGGTCTCCGCCCACCTTCGGTGCGGCGAATGGGAACAGCAGTGTCGGCGTGAGCGCGTCCTTGATGTGGACTGACTGCGGTCCCAAGCTCTCGGTTTGCTCGTTCCCAACCCACTCCGCCAAGGCGTCAATGTCGTTGTAGGAGGACATATTCGCGGGCACTACCCACAACTGCGCACCGAAGCGGGCGTTGTCGCGGTAGAGATTGCGGTAGAACCCGAGCCTGCTGTCGTCGAGGTTGGAGGTTGTCGCGACAACGGTTGCGCCGCCTTCGAGTAGCTGAGCCACCACCGAGGCCGCAATCGAATCCTTCGAGGCGCCGGTAACAACGGCCACCTCGTCGGTGTAGCGGCCCTTGCCCGGGTTCTCCGCACCTGCTGCGGCCCTGGCGTAGAGAGATGCGTGGATGGTTAGGCCTGCGGCCAGCGCCTTGCCCTGCCAATAGGTGGCCTGGACGCCAACCACGTGTCCGGCACCCTCGAACCGCTCGGCGAGGTCAACCCACTCAGACTCGACGTCGTCCTCGTCCATCAGCCAGATCTTGGCCAGGTCCTCACGCGCGCTGGCCCAGCGGTCGTCCAACAGCACCGCTTTGCGGCTGTCGAACGCCGGAGCGACCAAACGTGGCCACTCCGAACCGAGTTCGGCGGTGACCAAGTCGATGAGCTCCGCACCGGCTGACGGCTCGGGGGTGACAACGGCGGTGCCATGTCCCAGCTGATCCAGGATCGTGCGTGCGGCCGAAGCGAGGACGCCGTCGGGTCCGGTCACCTGCTCGGCGAATTCATTCAGTGCGGCGGAGTCGACGACTCCGCCGGCGGCATCACCGGCTGACGGTAGCGACACTGGGATGCCAAGACGGGCACCCACCGCGGCCACCGCGGCATCGATCGCCTTGTCGACGCTTGATGCGTCGCCCAATGCACCGTCGTGCAGACCACCCAGCTCCCCGCCACGCACGCTAGATCCCTCACGGGTGCCCAGCGCGACCTCGACGGTGACGTGCTTAGCCCAGCCGTTTCCGAGCTCCCAGGTCTTGTTGACCCGCTCAGTGATGTAGCCGGGACGCTTGCCGGACGGGCCAAGGGCAGTGCGTAGCTGATCGTTGATCGAGTCCGAAAGGACCGGGCCGAACGGTTTGTAGGTCCGCGCCAGCTTGGTGACCTGCGACTTCAGGCCGGCCAGGTCGGCCTCGGCGGCGCCGTCGATGGCTCCGAGGTTCAACTCGGACCCGAGATCGACCAGCATCTGGTTGCGCCGCGACGACGCGCCGTCAGTGATGGATTCGATGGAGTCCAACGGCTCGATTTGGTCGATGCGGATCTTGGCCGAGAGCGCGATCAGCGCCATGGTGGCATCGGATGCGTCGAACCCGAGATCGTCGGGGCGCGGGCCGCCGCTGGGCGCAGCGGGAGGTGCGGGAGCCACCGGCGCAGCCTCTACTGCTGCTGGAGCGGCCTCAGCCGGGGCATCGTCGATGGCCGGAGCGGTGTCCTCCTCGAAGTCCGGCTCGGGGTCGGTGTCGGTGGCGAAAAGCACGGCGGCGTCACGTTCGACGTTGAGCACCTCGGTGGTGTTGTGCGAGTACTCCGGCAGCTTGAGTGTGTTGCTGGCCAACCCGGCGACAGTCGGCGCAGACTTCACGCCGATCTCGACGAACCGCTCGACACCGAGCCCACCGGCAGCCTCTTCGATGAAGAGCAGGTCCTGGGTCTCGATCCAACGCACCGGGCTGGCGAACTGCCAGGCCAGCAGCTCGATGACGATCTTGCGGCACAACTCCCGCGGCTTCTCGTTCCGCCAGGTGTCGTAGTCGGCGAGGATCTCGTCGAGCGGTTCAGCCGGCACCAGGTCGCGGATCTCCTCGATGAAGTCGCGGTCCAGGGTGAACGGCCTGGGCACCAAGTTGGGGATGTACTTTCCGACGAGCAGCGCCGGGTCGGCGTCGCGGGGAATGACCCGCTCCAGCGAGCGCCGGAAGTCGGCCACGCCGATTCTGAGCACCGAGGAGTGGAACGGCACGTCGATGCCGGGCACCATGATGAACGACCGCTTGCCGCCGCTGATTTCCCGGAGACGCTCGACCTCGTCCTCCAGCGCCTCCAGGCCCCGCACTGTTCCGGCGATCGCATACTGCGAGCCACGCAGGTTGTAGTTGACGATCTGGAGAAACTCGCCGGTACGCTCGGAAATCTCCGCGACGAAGTCGACCACGTCGTCGTCATCGAGATCGATCTGCGACGGGCGGATCGCCGCGAGCCGGTAGTTGGAGCGGCCCGCAGCATCCCGGGGCACGATGTCGTGCATCTTGGATCCGCGGTGGAACACGACCTCCAGCAGTGCCTCGAGCGGAAAAACACCGCTCACGCAGGCCAGTGCCGTGTACTCGCCGACCGAATGACCACAGGTCTGCGCGCCCTCGACGAACGCACCCTGCTCGCGCATCTCGGCGACCTGGGCAGCGGCCACCGTCGCCATCGCGACCTGGGTGAACTGCGTTAGGTAGAGCACCCCCTCGGGGTGGTGGTAATGCACGC
>JBMYXJ010000052.1:0-10292 GCA_049608285.1 Mycobacterium sp.
TGACCGGCATCCTCGTCCCGGGCGCGCCAGCCTCGTATGCGATCTGGGAAGCCGACGAGTTCGACGTCAGCGCGCCTGCCGATGCCGTGCAGCGCTGGTCCACCGACCCCCGCTCTCGCGTTCCGGTGCTGCCCCGCCTGGAAAACGAACTCCCGCGTTGTCGGCAGACCACGCACCGGGGCACGATCATCCATGGCTGACACCGAAGACGTGTCGACCACCGAAGACGAGTCCACCACTCAAGACGAGTCCACCATTGAGGCCGACGCCGAACAGACCTCGCCGATCAAGCGCGGCGGTCGGGCCCTGTTGCAGCGACTGCCCGAGCTGAGCGCCACTATCTTGGCTGGTTTGGCGTTGTGCGTCAGTTTCCCGCCGTTCGGATGGTGGTACGCGGCGATCCCGGCGTTTGCGCTGCTGGGTTGGGTGTTGACTCGACCATCCACGACGGCTGTGGGCGGTCTGGGCTACGGGTTGCTCTTTGGGCTGGTCTTTTACGTGCCACTGCTGCCGTGGATCAGTGGACTCGTCGGGGCGCTGCCGTGGTTGGCGCTCAGCCTGGTCGAAGCCCTGTTCCCGGGACTGTTCGCACTGCTGGCGGTACTCGTGCGACGTCTGCCCGGCTGGCCGGTGTGGTTTGCGGGGCTGTGGTCGGCTGTGGAATGGCTCAAGTCGACGGTTCCCTTCGGCGGATTTCCATGGGGCACGGTCGCCTTCTCTCAGACTGAAGGCCCGCTGCTGCCGCTGGCCTACCTTGGCGGTGCACCGTTGGTGTCCTTCGCGGTGGTGCTGCTGGGATTCAGCGTGTTGGCGATGACGTTGGCAGTGAGTCGATGGTGGCGGAGCGATTCGGCTACCCGGGACGCCCGGCCGCCGGCGGTCGTGCTCCCCGGCCTGTGCATCTGCCTGGTGCTGCTGTCGACGGCGGTAGCCGCGCCCCACGTCCGCAAGTCCGGCGGTGGTGCAGGCGACGACCAGCCGGTGACGGTGGCGGTGGTGCAGGGTAACGTTCCGCGGCTGGGCTTGGAGTTCAACTCTCAGCGCCGCGCGGTCTTGGACAATCACGTGCGCGAAACGTTGCGACTGGCAGCGGATGTCCGCGCGGGCCGAGCGCCCCAACCGATGCTGGTGATCTGGCCGGAGAACTCATCGGACATCGATCCGCTGGCCAACTCTGATGCCGGCCAGCTGATCTCGACCGCCGCGACGGCGATCGACGCTCCGATTCTGGTCGGCGGCGTTATCGCCGCTCCGGGCTACTCGCGGGACAATCCGGTGTCGACCAACTCGGTGATTGTGTGGAATCCCGAGACCGGTCCTGCCGGTCGTCACGACAAGCAGATCATTCAGCCGTTCGGGGAGTACATGCCGTGGCGCAGCTTCTTCAGCCGGCTGTCACCGTATGCCAAACGGGCCGGCTATTTCGTTGCCGGTCACGGCGGTGGTGTGGTGCAGGCTGCGGGCGTTCCGGTCGGAATCACCACCTGCTGGGAGGTCATTTTCGACCGTGCGGCACGCGAATCGGTGCGCAACGGCGCACAGCTGTTGGCGGTGCCGAGCAACAACGCCACCTTCGACGAGGCGATGAGCGAGCAGCAGTTGGCTTTCGGCAGGCTGCGCGCCGTGGAGCACGACCGTTACGTCGTGGTCGCCGGAACAACTGGGATCAGTGCCATCATCGCGCCCGACGGTCTCGAGCTCGCCCGCACCGGGTTCTTCGAACCGGCTTACCTCGATGAGCAGATCCGGTTGAAGACGTCGCTGACACCGGCCACCCGCTTCGGCCCGATCGTCGAGGGCGCATTGGTTGCGATCGGAGTTGCCGCTGTCCTGGGCGCGATACTGCACAATGGGGCAATCGCAAGATTGCGGGGTCGGCGTTCGGCGGTCGACGACGGCAAAGGAGGAGCCACATGAGTGCCCCCGGTGGCGGCATCCCCGCGAATTCAGCCAACCAGCCCGACGAAGAAGACCCAGGCGAACACCATGAGCGCACCCTGGTCATCATTCCTACCTACAACGAGCGCGATAACCTGCCGAAGATCGTCGCGCGCGTGCACCAGGCTATCCCCGATGTGCACGTCCTCATCGTTGACGACGGGAGCCCTGACGGCACGGGGGCGCTAGCCGACGAGCTCGCTCTCGCCGACCCTGACCGCGTCCACGTCTTGCACCGCGCCTTCAAGGAGGGGCTGGGCGCGGCGTACCTTGCGGGCTTCGCTTGGGGTCTGCAACGTCAGTACGCGGTCATCGTCGAGATGGACGCCGATGGCAGCCACGCACCGGAGGAACTCCACCGCCTGCTGGAGGCCATTGATGCGGGCGCGGATGTGGTGATCGGTTCGCGCTACGTCGACGGCGGTGAGGTGCGCAACTGGCCCCGGCGGCGGCTCGTGCTGTCGCGCACTGCGAACAGTTATTCGCGTATTCTTCTGGGCGTCGACATTCACGACATCACCGCCGGTTACCGCGCTTATCGGCGCGAGGTATTGGAGAAGATCGGCCTCGCCGCCGTGGATTCCAGGGGCTACGGGTTTCAGGTGGACCTCACGTGGCGCTCCATCAACGCAGGGTTCACCGTTGTCGAGGTGCCCATCACATTCACAGAGCGCGAGCACGGCGTGTCGAAGATGGACGGATCGACCGTCCGGGAGGCGATCGTCAAGGTTGCCCAATGGGGCATGCGCGCACGCATCGACCGTGCTCGCGGAACCGCGCGCTAGGCGCAGTCAGCTGTACTCAGCCACCTCTGCGGCGGGTCTTGATGATGTCGAGGCGCTCCTTGAGTAACTCGTCGAGCTCCTCGACCGAGCGACGCTCCAGCAGCATGTCCCAATGGGTGCGCGGCGGCTTGACCTTCTTGGCCTCCGGAACATCACCCTCGATCAGAGTCCCTTCGAGGCCGTTGCGGCACAGCCAGGCGCCGGGGATCTCGGCGTCGTCGGCGAACGGGACGTCGAACTCCTCGCCGTTGTCTGTGCGGTAGCGGGCCACCTGACGCGGAGCCAAGTCATGGTTGCGGTCCGTCTCGTAGCTCACAGCACCAAGGCGGCTGCCTCTCAAGACACGATCAGCCATCGTCAACTCCTCCATAAATGCGATTCGTCCGGAATTTCAACGCAGAGGTCCCTCGTAGAGTTCCCGACGCGACCCCTGATGATACCGGGATCCACGGAGCCGGCGGTTTACAGTCGGATTCGTGACTTCTGCGACGTCCCAGGCTTCCCACCGCGCAGTCCGGACGCGCCCCCAGAGCTGCGGTTGGTGCGGCCGCGAAGTCGCCGCCGGCGGGCTGGGTAGGCGGCGCCGGTATTGCAGACAATCGTGTCGTCAGCGTGCCTACGAGCAGCGCGCACAGATCAAAGGCAGCTCGGTGCCGCCTGACTCGGTGGTGCTGACCGCCGATGAGGCCGCCGAACTGTCGGATCGGGTGTACCAAGTCCGGTGTGCTGCCGAAGATATGGCCACCGCGATCGACGAAGGGGCCGACGGCGCCGAACTTCTTGAGCTGTGCGACGCACTCATGCAGGTGGCTCGGGCTGCCGACGGCTGGCGTTAGCCCACTCTGAGCCTTCCGTCCGCTTAAGTGGACAGACCAAGCGGGCAACAGCTCCGCGGGCTGTAGAGACCATGCGGTCCGGCCGCGACTGAGGCGTTCAGCAGCTGAACATTTCCCCTACCTGGGGCGGCGGTGCCACCGGTTGCAGGCAGCCGAACGGCGCCAGGCCGGCAACGCTGATCCGGACTGCCGAGCGATGCGCATAGTTCACACACAGCAAGCCCGTCGCGTCGCTGCGGCAATGATCGTCACCGAAGGCCAGTGACTGGCCTTCGGGCAGCCGCGGGCCGACACCCTTGACGAAAGGGCCAGGATCTCCGTGCAGAGATCCGAGCTGCGCAGTCGTCCCCGAGTAGTCGGCCCACCCTGGCTTCCAGACTCCTTCGGCAGCCACTGGGCGCGGCGCCGGGGAATTCAGCTCCACCAGGCACGACAACGTGCCCTCGTTGTAGGCGGCGTCGGTGATGCACTGTGTTGTCTGGTTCGGCGCCCCGGAAGGGGCGGTGAACGCGATGTCCTCGCCAAGTCGGGTGGTGACGCCATCGAGGTAGGCCTCGTGATAGGCGCCCGAATCGGCGGGAATGCCCGCTTCAACCCAGGCGATCACGTCCTCGATTGGCGCACCATCGCCGGGCGCCTGGCCAGTTGCCGGTGCGGTAGGGGAGGCTGCTGTGCTGCCCGGATTTGATGGTCCTGACTCTGTGGGTTCGGCGTCGCCGCCTACCGATTGTGAACAGGCCGCCGCCAGGGCAGCGATGGCTATCAGGCCCGCAATTCGCATCTGGCAAGGTTAGCGGCTCGACACGCGTTGCCCTGGTGAGGCAGGGCGGGCACGAGTTCGATAGCGTCAGGAGGATGCACGAGCACACCGTTCGGGTGAAGACCGCCTCGGGCACTGTCGAGGGCTTCACTCGCGACGGAGTCAATCGGTGGCGGTCGATTCCTTACGCGAGCCCGCCTGTGGGTCGGTTGCGGTATCGGGCGCCGCAGCCGGTGAATCCGTGGCCGGGAGTCCGGTACTGCCACGGCTTCGGTCATTGCGCACCGCAGCAGCGCATGTACACCATGCTGGCGCCCGGAAGGTACCAGCAGATGAGCGAGGACTGCCTGACCCTCAACGTCGTCAGTCCTCTCAAGCAGACCGAGGAACCGCTACCGGTAATGGTGTTCATCCACGGCGGCGGGTACATGCTGGGGAGCTCAGCTACACCGGTCTACGACGGTGCCTCGCTGGCGCGGAAGGGCTGCGTATACGTTTCGGTGAATTACCGGCTCGGCGCGTTGGGCTGCCTGGAAGTTTCTTCGCTGTCAACGCCCGACATCACCCTCGACGACAATCTGTTCCTCAGGGACCTGGTGATGGCCCTGCGCTGGGTCCGCGACAACATCGCGGTCTTCGGGGGCGATCCGGGTAACGTGACAGTTTTCGGTGAAAGTGCCGGAGCGCACGCGGTCGCCACATTATTGGCCACTCCAGACGCTAAAGGTCTTTTTGCTCAAGCGATCTCAGAGAGTCCTCCCGGTGGCATGACCCGCAGTGCCGAGGTCGCCGCCGAGTACGCGGGCAGGCTTGCTGCGCTGCTGGGGGTGAACGAAAAGGGCGCGGCGCAGAAACTATTGGCGGCCCGCCCCGTTGAGCTGGTGAACGTTCTCGGGCGGCTGATCGCCGAGGGCCAGAAAGACATGCGAGGCGCCTTCGCGATCGGCCCCACCTACGGGACCAACTACCTGCCAATGGACCCAGTCGATGCGATGCGCCGCGGCCAGGCACACCCGGTGCCCCTGATCGTCGGCGCCAACGGCGAGGAAGGCCGACTGTTCACCCGGTTCCTCAAGCTGCTCCCGACGACGCGGGCGGCCATCGAGCGGCTGCTGCACCACGTGGATCCCGCTGACCGCGACCGGATCACCTCCGCCTATCCCGGTTATCCCGATGCCCCGTCGTGCGTCCGGATGGGTGCGGACTTCATCTTCGGTTCAACGGTGTGGCAAATCGCGCAGGCGCACAGCGGGCATGCGCCGACCCACGTATATCGCTACGACTTTGCGACCCGTGCGCTGCACTTGGCGGGCATGGGCGCCACTCACGCGACCGAACTGCTCGCCGTCTTCGATCTCTACCGGTCCAAGCTGGGGATGCTGCTGCACGCAGGCGTGGATTCGCGAGCGGCGCGCAAGGTCAGCGACGATGTCCAGGCGCGCTGGCTGGCATTCGCCCACCGCGGAGTGCCGGGCGCGGATTGGCCGCAGTACAACAGCGACGACCGCGCGGTCATGGTGCTGGATCGGCGGCGCCGCGTTGAACTGGACCCCCACGCCGAGCGGCGACAGGCGTGGGAAGGATTCTCGCTGGCGTCTCTATAAGCCGCCCGCGAAATTGTTGAATCGCCTTGCCGCCCACCTCTGCATATGATTCCGTTATCGCGTGTCTCCGACCAGTGACTCGCGTCCCGTCGACTATCCCCTTGACCCCCTCGGCGCCGATGAATTCCGTTCAGTCGCTGCGATATTGCATCGCGAACGCGGAATACACGCCGCGCCTGCTTCCCCAACTGACTTGGGTTGGCGCTATGCGTCGATCGAGATGGTCGAGCCCTCTAAGGCCGAGTTGGCTGCGTTCGACGCCGGTGGGCCGCCACCGGCGCGCCGGGCGGAGGCTATCTGCTTCAACCGTGGCGACAACGCCACCTACAAGAGCGTGGTGTCACTGACCGACGACCGTGTCGAGGCGTTCGAGCACATTCCAGGCGTGCAGGCGAACTTCACCGTCGACGAGTTCCACGAGTGCGATCAGGCGCTGCGGTCTCATCCCGACGTTGTCGCGGCATTGGCCGACCGCGGGGTCACCGACATGGATCTGGTGTTCTTCGACACCTGGACCTACGGCGATGCTGTTGCACCCTCGGAGTTCCGCGACCGCAGAATCGGTTGGTCAGATAGCTGGGTCAAGGCTGCGCCGGGAGCCAATCCCTACGCCCGTTTGGTCAGCGGTCTGCACTGCGTTATCGACGTGAACACTATGGAGTTGCTGCGCGTCGAGAACAGTGGGCCCTTCGCTACGGGCGAGGCGTCGCTTCCGGAGGTGATGGGGGAGTACGCGCCCAGTCACATTCCGGAGCGCATCCGCGCTTCCGCGCGCCGGGAGCCTCTGAAACCGCTGCACATCACTCAGCCGGAGGGACCATCTTTCTCCCTAGAGCGCAACTTGGTGTGCTGGCAGAACTGGTCGCTGCGTGTCGGTTTCAACCATCGCGAGGGGATGACGCTGCACACCGTGCGTTACCGCGACGGCGACAGGGACCGCTCGATTGCACACCGGATGTCGTTCGCGGAGATGATTGTGCCCTACCGTGATCCGTCGCCGGACCACTACCGGCGCACCGCGTTCGACATCGGCGAGTGGGGGCTGGGATTCATGACGACCTCGCTGGAACTAGGTTGCGACTGCCTGGGCGAGATCCGCTATCTCGATGCTGTCCTGCACAACAGCAAGGGTGAGCCCTACACCATCACAAACGCGATCTGCATCCATGAGGAAGACAATGCCGTGCTGTGGAAGCACGTCGATGACGACGCGGGCGCCGAAGTGCGCCGAATGCGCCGCCTCACGCTTTCATTTCACGTCACCGTTGCCAACTACGAGTACCTGATCTACTGGCGGCTGTATCAGGACGGCAACATCGAGTGCGAGGTGCGTGCAACCGGCATCATGGTGACAACCCCGCTGCCGGCGGGCGCAGCCAATCCCAACGGCACCCTCGTCGACGAGCGCACCTATGCACCGTTCCATCAACATTTCTTGGTCGCCAGGTTGGACATGGACGTCGACGGCAGTGACAACACCGTGGTCATGTCGGAGTCCTACGCCGAGCCAACCGGGCCCGACAATCCATACGGTCTGTCGGTGGTATTGCGGAACACCCCTCTTCGGACCGAGGGCGAGGCCAAGCAGGACGTGAACTACGCGACCCAGCGCGCGTGGAAGGTGGTCAACACCAATCAGGTGACTGCTCTGGGCACTCACCCGTCGTACAAGCTTGTTCCTACCGGCGCGCTTCCGTCGATGTTCGAAGCCGGCTCGCCGGTGCTCGAACGCGCCCAGGTCATCGACCACACCCTGTGGGTCACTCCCAATAGGCCCGATGAGCGTTGGCCCGCAGGGGAATTCGTCAACCAATCGATCCGAGACACCGGGCTGGCGCGCTGGACCGAGGCCGACCGTCCGATCGAGAACACCGATGTCGTGCTTTGGTATGTGTTTGGGATCCATCACATCACCAGGCCCGAAGACTGGCCGGTAATGCCGGTCGACGTGGTGTCCTTCTGGCTTAAGCCCTTCGGATTCTTCGAGCGCAACCCCGCGCTTGATGTGGCGGGCACACCACAGGATGCCTGCCGCTCTTCGGTCGCCAGCGAGCACCGCTGACGCCTCGGTAAGCGGGTGCGCCCCTGACCCGCCTGCCTCTGGTAGACGTCCTGCGACGCTAACGCAGGGTCTTAGGGCTCTATTGATCCCGTGGCAACAGTGCTAATTGTTATATGTGAATTCGAGGCTGCGGACCGGCAGGGGCGCGATAGCGATCGGCGTCAGCGCTGTGGTGTCGACGTTCGCGGGGCATCCTTCCCGGCGCCCTAATTGCGTTCGAGTGCAACCCTGCCAGTTGATCCATAGCCGATTCAAATCGCAGCCATCGGTTGCGCCTACAGGATTGACGCCATGAGTGAAGCAACGCCGCCACCTGAAACATCCGAGCCCACCACAGGTTCCGTCCGACCTCCGCCGCCCCTCGGAGTGGGTTTACCGCCGACGGGGTCGGTGCCGGTCTACGTCGAGCGATCCAGCCGCCTGGCCAAAGCTGCGGCCTGGGTGGGGATCGTTGCCGGTTCGCTGTTCATCGTGGTGGTCATCTTCGGCACCGGATTCTTCCTAGGTCAACACGTCGACAACGGTCCGCGCGGTCATGACCGTAAAGGACACGAAATGGTGCTGCCCCCCGGTGGTCCTGGCACGCCGCCGATGGGACCGGGCGACGAGTGCGAGCGGCCTACCGGCTTCGCCGGACCATTCGGCCCGGGTTGCATCCGATAGTCGAGATCCCAAGGGCGCCCGGCAGATCGGGCGGTTCGGTGACAGTAGTGACGCCGCGTAGAAGACACGCTCATCGCCGGCACGGGATCAGGTCGGTCAGCCCCCCAGGTGGGCGCTGTCATCGTCGAGGTCGTCGCGGCTCAATCCCATCGGCGTGGCCCCTGGCACGTCTCCGCCGGCCACCACCTTTCTGGTAATCGGCGTGAGGGCCTCGAAGAGCTTCTCAACTTCGCTGTCATCGAGCACGTCGAATGCCCGAAGTGCCAGCGCGTCGGTCGCATCCTCGATGTGTTGCTTGAGCTCGTTGCCCAGCTCGGTGAGTCCACCGTCCGCGTCGAGAATGCCACGCCGCTGCAGCGTTGCCCGATGGTGCTCCCACTGCGCGTCGTCATAGTCACGGCCACGCTTGATCATCGCCTCGGGGACCCGCCCGGCCACGGCGTGCAGCACGTTGCATTCGCGCCCGGACACATTCTCGGTAGTAAGCACCGCGACATGACCGTCGCCGCGGTGCTCGCGCAGCAGCGTCGCTGCATGCCATAACCGGGCGAGTGGTTGCTGTGGCCAATCCTGTGCCCGGTTGGCTGCGAACAGCGCGCGGCCCCCGATCTCTGCACTCTGTGCTGCCTTAGCCGCCAACTCGGCGGCTGTGTCCGCGTCCTGGTCGGTCACTCCGTAGCGGCGCAGGGCGGCCACCGCAGAGGACTCCCGGGCGTGCAGGGCGCGGACCGGGGAGGCGATACCCCATGCCGCGGGAAGTGCCTTGGCGACGCGTTCCGGCGCGAAATTGTAGAAAGCAGCCGTGACGACCTGCGCGGGCACCACCCCGAACGGGGCCGAGCGAGCCGCGAAGTAGCCCATCCACAAACCCTGGTAACCCAGCCCGTCGAGTGCCGCCCTAGCCTCCGGGGCGAAATAGGTGACCGCGTGTACCGGCTCGAAGCGGTCGAAAAGGCGGCGGGCGAGGTTGGGTTTTCTGTCCACTTCGGCAGTCAATCATGCTCGCCTGCAAGAGCGATGAGCCATTCAGGCTTTGAGGACTTGAGTGCCCCCGGCGAGCTCGTCGTGCTTGCCCTGTTTGGTGGGGCTGCTGTTGATGGTCACCGCGATGATCACGATAGCGACGACACCGAGTAGACCGCCGATGAACGGAACGATGGGCAACAGCGTCCACGAGTTGCGTATTGCGGACTGCTGAAAGTTCGGTTTGGCGGCACCGCCGGGACCGTGCACGCTCAGACCCAGCATCTTCTTGGCAGGTGTCCAGCCTTGGGTGATCTCGAAGGCCACGTAGTAGGCGAACGTCAGCAGACCGGTGAACAGGCCGGTGATCATCACGTTGGACGACATCCCGATGGCGTACACGAGGATGCCGCCGACGATTCCGACGATGATGCCATCGATGATGCGGGCGCCAAACCGTATGCCCAGCCCACCCGGTGTCGCACCACCGCCGGGCGGTGGATAGGACCCCGGATATCCGTACTGGCCGGGCTGGGGCGGGGGTGGGGGCGGGTAGTCGCTAGTCATGGGGTTCGCTCTCTGTCCGTAGTCGACGATGCGAACTAACCGTACCGAGCAGCGCGCGGCCACGGAAGGGGAGCGCGCCGGCGAACTGTACCGGCTGGGGTAGCTTCGCACGAG
>JBMYXJ010000053.1:0-10291 GCA_049608285.1 Mycobacterium sp.
CCGAGAACCAGGCTGTACGTGGGATCATCGATGAGGCAACCAAATTCGACGGAGTGCGGCCGGTCGGTGAACAAGTTCTGCGTGAGTTGGACCAGCGGCGCACGCAGCATCTGTTGGCCGCGGGCGACAATGGCGAACTCAACGGATATCTGAACCTGACGCCGGAGATGGCCGAGCTGGTGGTGGCCCCACAAGCGCGCAGGCGAGGCTCAGGCAGAGCCTTGATTCACGCGGCTTTGGAGAGGTCGGCTGGACTCAGCCGGTTCTGGGCGCATGGCACGCTGGCCGCCGCTGAGGCGACCGCTGCTGCGCTCGAGCTCAGCCCGGTGCGCCGGTTATTGCAGATGCGGCGTCCACTGCGCAATGTGCCCGACCTCGCGGTCTCTGACGGAGTGCGCATTCGCACGTATGCCGGACCAGGAGACGATGCCGAAATCCTTCGGGTTAACAACGCCGCTTTCTGCTGGCATCCCGAGCAGGGCGGCTGGACCGACTCCGAGATTGCCGAACGCCGGGACGAGTCGTGGTTCGACCCCGATGGGCTGTTCTTGGCCTTCGATCAGGGCGGGCGGTTGCTGGGCTTCCACTGGACCAAGGTGCACGCCGACAAACCCGGTCTCGGCGAGGTGTATGTAATCGGCGTCGATCCCACGGCGCAGGGGATGGGTTTGGGACGGACGTTGACGGTGGTCGGGATGGACTGGCTGGCACGGCGACTCGCCGACGCCGCCGAGCCCACCATCATGCTGTACGTCGAAGCCGATAACGGTGCGGCGGTGCGCACCTATGAGCGGTTGGGCTTCTCCCTGCACAGCACCGACACCGCCTACGCGCGCCCGGTTAACCACAGGCCCCGTTCACCGGATGTTCACTTGTCCTCGGATATAGATAACTGTCAATATTGATGAGTGTCTAAATCGCAACGGGCCTCTGTGCACCCAGGGTGCAACCAGGGCGCCCCACCGCGCGGCCAGCCGCTGACGGAGGCGGCTGCCGAGGAGATCGTGCTGACGCTCAAGGCTCTGGCCGACCCGGTGCGGCTGCGGTTGTTCAGTGCCGTGGCCAGCCGCTCCGGCGGTGAGGCCTGCGTCTGCGATGTCTCCGAAGGTCTGGCGGTATCCCAGCCCACCATCTCTCATCACCTCAAGGTGCTGCGCGAGGCCGGCCTGCTCACCGCCCAGCGCCGCGGTTCGTGGGTGTACTACGCCGTGGTTCCGGCGGCTCTGAGCGCGTTGACCGACCGTCTCATAGGAGTGCAGGTATGACCGACTCCGCGGGCTCACCGGCAGGGACAGCCGTGGTGGGCAGGTTGTCGACGCTGGACCGCTTCCTCCCATTGTGGATCGGTGTCGCCATGGCGGCCGGGCTGTTGGTGGACCGATGGGTCCCCGGTCTGAACATCGCCCTGGAGAAGATTTCGATCGACGGGATATCGCTGCCGATCGCCCTGGGCCTGCTGATCATGATGTATCCGGTGCTGGCCAAGGTCAGGTACGACCGCCTCGATACGGTCACCGGAGACCGCAGGCTCTTGGTGAGCTCACTGCTGCTGAACTGGGTGTTCGGGCCCGCGCTGATGTTCGCGTTGGCCTGGCTGATGCTGGCCGACCTGCCGGAATACCGCACCGGGTTGATCATCGTCGGCCTGGCCCGCTGCATCGCCATGGTGATCATTTGGAACGATCTGGCCTGCGGGGACCGGGAGGCCGCCGCGGTGCTTGTCGCGTTGAACTCGATATTCCAGGTCGTCATGTTCGCGGTACTTGGGTGGTTTTACCTGTCGGTGCTGCCCGGCTGGCTGGGGCTGGAGCAGACAACAATTTCGGCTTCGCCGTGGCAGATCGCCAAGTCGGTACTCATCTTCCTCGGGGTCCCGCTCGCGGCCGGTTACCTGTCGCGTCGGATAGGGGAGAAGGTCAAGGGCCGCCAATGGTACGAGACCAGGTTCCTGCCCCGGATCGGCCCGTGGGCGCTCTACGGGCTGCTGTTCACGATCGTGATTCTCTTTGCCTTACAAGGTGACCAGATCACGAGTCGGCCCCTTGACGTGGCCCGGATTGCCATGCCCCTGCTGGCGTACTTCGCGATCATGTGGGGCGGCGGGTATCTGCTGGGTACCTCGCTTCGGCTGGGATATGAACGCACCACCACCCTGGCGTTCACCGCCGCCGGGAACAACTTCGAACTGGCGATTGCGGTGGCCATAGCCACCTACGGAGCTACCTCCGGCCAAGCGCTGGCTGGCGTGGTCGGACCGCTCATCGAGGTCCCCGTTCTTGTCGCACTGGTCTACGTCTCGCTGGCGCTGCGGCCTCATCTTCCAAGCAGCAGCCAATCTCGTGCGCAGGCTGGGGTCGCTACGCGGACGGGCTAGCGGCCGGCCGGCACGCCGAGCTGGGCCAGTAGTAGGCGCACCCGGCGTTCGATCTCGTCGCGGATCGGTCGGACGTCGTCGACGTCGCGGCCGGCCGGGTCCTCGAGGATCCAGTTCTCGTAGCGAAGGCCGGGGAACACCGGGCAGGCGTCGCCGCACCCCATCGTCACGACGACGTTGGCCGCGCGCACGCTCTCCTCGGTCCAGGGTTTGGGATACTCGCCAGAGATATCGATGCCGCACTCAGCCATGGCCGCCACGGCGGCCGGGTTCACCTCGCTGCCCGGCTCGGAGCCCCCAGACCAGGCGACGGCTGCATCGCCGGCCAACTGGGTGAAGAAGCCCATCGCCATCTGCGACCTGCCGGCATTGTGGGTACACAGAAACAACACCGTCGGTTGACCGTCCGCCGTCTCTGTATCTGCACCGCTACTCATTGGTGCAATTAGTACCGAGCTGCCTATCGGGGATCAACCCCCGCCCGGAATCGTCGTCTCAACCCCCTATTCGGTTCATCTCTCGTTCACCATCTGTAGGGCATTGATTCACGAACACCACTTAGGTTCACAGCCGAGCAGCGACGGATCCGCTCGACTTGATAAACATTTGCCCGTTCTCCGTATCGAAGGAGCTTTGTGAAGGCCAAACGAACTGGTGCCACGGTGAGCCTGCTGGCCGCCGGAGCACTGCTGATGTCTGGGTGTGGCAGCGACAACAACACCACTTCCTCAGGATCGGCTGGCGGCGCTACGGAGCCGGCTGGGGACTGCGGCGGCAAGGAGTCCCTCAAGGCCAGTGGTTCGTCCGCGCAGGCCAACGCCATGACCCGGTTCATCAACGCCTATGAGAAGGACTGCCCGGGCTACACCCTGGACTACACCTCCAGTGGTTCGGGTGCGGGCGTGTCGGAGTTTCTCGGTGGGCAGACCGACTTCGGCGGCTCGGATTCGCCGCTGAGCGCTGAGAAGGGTGAGGTCGACCGGGCCAAGGAGCGCTGCGGTGGCAACGAGGCGTGGAACTTGCCAGCGGTGTTCGGTCCGATCGCCATGACCTACAACGTCGAAGGTGTGGACGGGCTGATTCTCGACGGCCCGACGCTGGCCAAGATCTTCAACGGCACCGTCAAGACATGGGACGCCCCAGAGATCGCGGCGCTGAACGAAGGTGCGCCTCTCCCAGCCGCTCCGATCAACGTGATCTTCCGCAGTGACGAATCGGGTACTACGGACAACTTCCAGAATTACTTGGACGCCGCGTCAGACGGTGCGTGGGGCAAGGGGGCGGGCAAGTCTTTCGCCGGCGGTGTCGGCGAAGGTGCCAAAGGCAACGAGGGCACCTCCGCGGCCGTTGCCAGCACCCCGGGTTCGATCACCTACAACGAATGGTCGTTTGCCAAGGCGCAGGACCTGTCGATCGCCGAGATCATCACGTCGGCGGGTCCGGACGCGGTCGAGTTGAACACCGAGACGGCGGGTAATGCCATCGACGGGGTGAAGTTCAAGGGTGAGGGCAACGACCTGGTTCTCGACACGGCGTCGTTTTACATGCCGTCCGAGCCGGATTCCTATCCGATCATGCTTGCCGCCTACGAGATCGTGTGCTCGCAGTACCCTGACGCAGACGTGGCTACGGCGGTCAAGGCGTTCATGCACTCGGCACTCGGCAACGGGCAGACCGGTCTTGAGGACAACGGATACATTCCGATCCCTGAGGCGTTCAAGTCTCGGCTGTCCGAGGCCGTGGACGCGATCAACGCGAAGACCTAGCAGCTGCGTTCGATGGCAGTGCAACCAGATGCGAGGGCGGTGGGCTCGTCGGTAATGCCGGCGAGCCCGCGGCGGGGCGGGGATACTGCCGACATGCCAACCAAACCCGGGACGGCGTCAGCGCTGAGACAAGGCGGCGGACGCTGGGGCGACAGAGTCTTCAAGTCGATCGCGGTCGCAGCCGGGGCCACCATCATCGGCGCTATCGCGTTGATGGCGCTCTTCCTGATTGTCAGGGCGATTCCGTCGTTGCAGGCTAACCAGGCCAGCTTCCTCTTCAGTACCGAGTTTCTCACGACCGACTCGAACAACCTGCGCTTTGGGATCCGCGACCTGTTCATGGTCACAGTGCTCAGCTCGGCGTTCGCCCTGATCCTTGCGGTACCGATTGCGGTCGGTATCGCCGCGTTCCTGACCAACTATGCGCCCAAGCAGCTGGCCCGGCCGTTCGGAATGCTGGTAGATCTCTTGGCGGCGGTGCCCTCCATCGTATTCGGACTCTGGGGCATCTTCGTGCTCGCGCCGTCGCTCAAACCGGTGGCGAGTTTCCTCAACGACAACCTCGGCTGGTTCTTTCTGTTCTCTGATGGGAACGTGTCGCTGGCCGGTGGTGGAACCATCTTCACCGCCGGAATCGTTCTCGCGGTGATGATCCTGCCGATCATCACCTCGGTAACCCGCGAGGTCTTCGCACTCACCCCGCGTGGCCACGTCGAGGCCGCGCAGGCTCTGGGCGCCACCAAATGGGAAGTGGTCAGGATGACCGTGTTCCCCTATGGGCGTAGCGGCATGATCGCTGCATCCATGCTGGGTTTGGGGCGCGCGCTCGGAGAGACCATCGCAGTTCTCATCATCTTGCGCACCGCTGCACAGGCTGGCCACTGGTCGCTCTTCGACGGTGGCTACACATTCGCTTCTAAGATCGCCTCGGCGGCAGCGGAGTTCAGCGCTCCGCTGCCAACCGGCGCCTACATCGCCGCCGGGTTCGTGCTCTTTGCGCTGACCTTTGTGGTCAATGCGCTGGCCCGGGCTGCAGCGGGGGGAAGGGTGAGTGGGGGATGACACAGACAACGCTCGATTATCCGGTAAAGCCTCCGACCTTCCACCCGGTCAGTGCCAGCCGCAAGTTCAGGAACAATCTCGCGACGGCGTTGTTTACCGCCTCATTTGTCATCGCGATGATTCCGTTGGTGTGGGTGATCTACACCGTAGTGGCCGGGGGCATCAGAGCCATCACCTCATCGACATGGTGGACCCATTCTCTCTCCGGCGTGCTGCCCGAGGAGATGGCCGGCGGTGTGTATCACGCGATCTACGGCACTCTGATCCAGGCCGCGATCGCCGCTGCGATTTCGGTGCCGCTGGGAGTCATGGCGGCGGTGTACCTGGTCGAGTATGGCCGCGGCGGTTTCGCCAAGGTCACCACGTTTATGGTCGACATTCTTGCCGGCGTGCCATCGATCGTGGCTGCGCTCTTTATTTTCGCGTTGTGGATTGCGACTCTCGGGTTCGAACAGAGTGCCTTCGCCGTGTCGCTGGCTCTGGTGCTGCTGATGCTCCCGGTTGTCGTACGCAACACCGAAGAGATGTTGAAGCTCGTCCCCGACGAGTTGCGAGAAGCGTCCTACGCGTTGGGTATTCCGAAGTGGAAGACCATCGTGCGTGTCGTGGTGCCCACCGCATTGCCGGGAATGATCAGTGGCATCCTGCTGGCGCTTGCCAGGGTGATGGGTGAAACCGCCCCGGTGCTGGTACTCGTCGGCTACAGCCGCTCTATCAACATGGATGCGTTCGAAGGCAATATGGCCTCGCTACCCTTGCTGATTTTCACTGAGTTAGTCAACCCGGAAGAGGCTGGCGATCTACGAGTCTGGGGCGCCGCGCTGACCCTGATCCTCATCATCGCGGCACTGTATCTAGGTGCTGCGTTTATCAACCGATATCTGACGCGGAACAGAGTTTAGGTTTAGGAGCCTCCATGGCCAAGCGGTTGGATCTCAAAGATCTCAACATCTATTACGGTTCGTTTCACGCTGTCGCCGACGTCGGGCTGTCGGTCACGCCGCGCAGTGTCACGGCCTTCATCGGGCCTTCAGGCTGTGGCAAGTCGACGGTGTTGCGCACCCTGAACCGGATGCACGAGGTGCTGCCCGGCGCCCGCGTTGAGGGCTCGGTGCTGCTTGACGGCGAGGATATCTATGCCTCGGGCGTCGACCCGGTGAGTGTCCGCAAGACAATCGGGATGGTGTTCCAGCGGCCGAATCCGTTCCCCACCATGTCAATTCGTGACAACGTTATTGCCGGCCTCAAGCTGCAGGGGGTGCGCGGCAAGAAGAACCTCGAAGAGGTCGCCGAGCGGTCGCTGAGGGGCGCGAATCTCTGGAACGAGGTGAAGGACAGACTGGACACCCCTGGTGGGGGTCTATCGGGGGGGCAGCAGCAACGGCTTTGCATCGCCCGCGCCATTGCCGTGCAGCCCGACGTTCTGCTGATGGACGAACCATGTTCGGCGCTCGACCCGATATCCACGCTGGCCATCGAGGATCTGATTGCCGAACTGAAGCAGGACTACACGATCGTCATCGTGACTCACAACATGCAGCAGGCTGCCCGGGTCAGCGATCAGACGGCCTTCTTCAACCTGGAGGCCACCGGAAAACCCGGGCGGTTGGTCGAACTCGACGACACCGAGAAGATCTTCTCCAACCCGACCCAAAAGGCCACCGAGGATTACATCTCCGGCCGGTTCGGGTAGTCCGGGCCGTTCAAGGTGATGTTGCCGTTCACGGCGATATTGGTAGCTCGGCGTCGTCGGGGTTGCTTCCGGTGACCTGGAAGATGACCCGGCGAGCCACCTCGACCGCGTGATCGGCGAAACGTTCGTAGAACCGGCCCAGCAACGTCACATCGACTGCTGCGGCGACACCGTGCTTCCACTCGCGGTCCATCAACACGGTGAACAGGTGCCGGTGCAGGTCGTCCATCGCATCGTCTTCTTCACGGATCCGTGATGCTTTTTCGGGGTCTCGGGTGATCAGCACCTCTTGGGCGCTTTGACCGAGCTCGACTGCGACTCGGCCCATTTCGGCGAAGTAGCCGTTGACCTCTTCGGGCAGCGCGTGCTGAGGATGTCGGCGTCGCGCGATCTTGGCGACGTGCAGTGCCAGCGCACCCATCCGGTCGATATCAGCGACGATTTGAATCGAGCCGATGATAGCTCTCAGATCGCCGGCCACCGGAGCCTGCAGTGCGAGAAGAACGAAGGCGTTCTCCTCGGCGCGGACGCTCATCGCCGCGATGTGTTCGTGATCGGTGATGACCTGTTCGGCGAGTGGCAGATCCGCTTGCAGCAGGGCCTGGGTCGCGCGCTCCATCGCGACTCCCGCTAGCCCGCACATTTCACCAAGCTGACTGGTCAGGGCATCTAGCTGCTCGTGGTATGCGGTTCGCATGAGGCAAGCCTACGGGCTGACCAGCCCGATCGTCAGGAACTCGCTGGTGAACGAAGGGTGAATGCCAGCTTCCAGACGCTGCTACAGCGGACTACTCGCAGGTGGTGTCAGCGGCGTTGGTGACCGACAAATCATCGGGTAGCAGTGTGGGCATACCGGCGGTGCTGCGGATGACGCGAACCCGGACTGGTGATCCGCTGGGAGTGGGGGCGGTCACTGAGCCGAAGCCCTCGGAATTGAAGTCAGTGCCGAGCACGACTTGTACGGTGTCGCCCATCCCGGTGACGCGTTTGACGGTCGGGTTGGCGAATGATGACGCGGCGGTGGCGGCTGCTTTTTCGTTGCCTGCGGAGAAGAACACTGTCGTCCGCGTCAGCGGGCTCGGGTAGTCGTCGGGAGCAGCGACGTCAAAACCGTATGCCTGCAAGGCGTCTGTCGCCTTGGCCCCCAGACCGCTTTGGGCCGTGGAGTTCGACACCTGCACGGAGACGGACTCCGGGTCGATGGCGAGCACGTTAGCGACTTCGCCGGGACCGAATGCTGCATCACCTGCGGCCATAGACTCCGGCGTGCCGGGCAACGGTGCGTTGTCGGGGTTGTGCTCCTCAGGGAGCGGCTCGTCGTTGATGATCGCGCGGAACAATGCGCGCATGTCGTCAGTGCGAGGCACCTCGTTGCCGTACTCGTCGGCGTATCCGACTGTCGGCACGGTGACGAAAGTGATGCGACCCGCGGACACACCCTGCACAGATTGGCCGAGGTCGACGAGGTCCTTGGTGTCGAGGTTGTCGACGTAGCTATCGCCGATGAACATGTTGACCACGTTGTTGAGCTTGGATAGGGAGAAGAAGGTCTCTTTGGAGATCATCGACCGTAACAGCGACGACAGAAACAGCTGCTGGCGCTTGATTCGGCCATAGTCGCCGTTGACCTCGGTGGTGACCGAGCGAGCGCGGACATAGTTCAGGGCGGTGTGGCCGTCGACGATCTGGCGTCCTGCTACGGGCAGCACCGTGCCGAGCTCGTAATCCTCCATGGGTATTGTGCTGCACACCTCGACGCCGCCGAGCGCGTCGACCATCTTGGAGAACCCGGCGAAGTCGACTGCCATGAAACGGTTCACGTGCAGACCGGACAACTTCTGGATCACCTTGACCAGACACTTGGGCCCACCCACGGAGAACGCCGAATTGAGCTTGTATTCGGTGTACATCCGGTCGGGGCCGTAGCTACCGGTGTCCTCGTCGTAGATGGGTCCGTACTTACGGGTCTCTGGGTTCCATACCTGGCACCGCATCGGACTGATTTCCAGATCCCGCGGGAACGACACTGCGACGACACGTTCACGGTTGGCGGGAATATTCACCAGCATCACCGTGTCCGAACGCGACCCTTCGACCTCGTCGACGGATCCAACGCCCATCTGCGTATTTTCGCCGAACCGGCTGTCGACGCCGACGATGAGGAAATTCTCGTCGCCGAACTGTGCATTCGGGTCAACGATGTCGCGGGAATCGGGGTCGAGTGCCGAGACCCGGTTGAGCAGGTTGTTTTTAGAGGATTGCCACTGCCAAGCGCTACCTGTGAGCATGAGCGCGAGCACCGCGATCAGCGCCGCTGCAGAGCGCCCCACGAGCACGCCGCGGCGACCGGGGCGTGCCGGCCGGCGGTGGTGCCTCGGTGGGCGGCGGTGCGATACCCGAGAAGTGGCCAGGTTGGGGAGCTCGGAACGGGGCCCCGCGACCACCGGCAGGACCGCGGTGTCGTGGTCGGCTACGTCGTCGGGCTCCGGATAGGGCTCTGGTTCGCGTTCTGGCTGGGCGCGATGGCGCCTGGGTGGTGAGGAGGGGACGTCACCTTCGAGCCTGGCGATCAGCTCGGCGACGGTCAGGGGACGGCCAGGAGTGGCAGCTGAATCTCCCATGCCGCCGTCACTCATGTTCGTACCGGCCTTCCAGCTCCCGACGGAGTCTCGCCGCGTTCGTGTGGTTCTCGCGCCTTGTTGCGCCGGCACCCGCTGTGCCACTGCCTGAGGGTCTAGCCCCAGCTCCACGACCGGAGCCGGGCTGTTCGTCGTGCATCGTACTAAGACATCGTGAGAAAGGGCCAGTCGAACCAAACGCGCCAGGAGTTCTCTCGGATTCCCCGTTCAACTGTCTGAGGACCGTCCAGCTCAGCCTCCCGAGTGCATCGCGTCGGCCCCGTGGGGCACCGTACAGTCGTCGGGGTCGTTGAGCCATCCTTCGGGAAGCATCACCGATGCGGCTGAGCCTTGACGCCCCCGAGGGCCGCTGCCCGACGCTGGGAAGGGCACGTTGGGGTCCAACCGTTCGAGCAATGCGTGCAGTTCAGAAATAGTCTTGACCAGTGCTAATGACCGGCGCAGTTCGGCTCCTGCGGGGAACCCGTGCAAATACCACGCCACGTGCTTGCGGATCTCCCGCATCGCTTTGTCTTCGCCGAAGTGTGCGACAAGCAGCTCGCCGTGCCTGCCAATGATCTTCGCCACCTCGCCCAGCGTGGGCGGCGTGGCCGGTGAGTCGCCGGTGAAGGCGGCCGACAGCTCAGCGAAGAGCCACGGCCGTCCCAGGCAGCCTCGGCCGATGACCACCCCGTCGCAGCCGGTTGTAGCCATCATGGCCAGAGCGTCTTGGGCGTCGAAAATATCGCCGTTTCCGAGCACGGGAATTCCGGTGACG